>JAJAYV010000173.1 GCA_026786045.1 Frankiaceae bacterium
GGGCGGGGCCCCACACCCGGGCCCCCCTGCCCGGGGGCCGGCGGGCGGGCGCCCACGACTACCTGGAAGGCGACGCATGAGTGACCAGGTCCTGTACGAGGTCGACGGCCGCATCGCGACGATCACCCTCAACCGGCCGGAGCAGCGCAACGCCGTCAGCCCGGAGCTGACCACGCAGCTGGCCGGGGCGATGGACCGCTTCGAGGCCGACGACGAGGTCTGGGTCGGCATCCTCACCTCGACCGGACCGATGTTCTGCGCGGGCGCCGACCTCAAGACCATCGGCGCCGGGCGCGGCGAGGAGCTCTCTACCGAGGCGGGCGGCTTCGGCGGCTTCGTGCGCTACCCGCGCACCAAGCCGGTCATCGCCGCCGTCCGCGGCTTCGCGCTGGCCGGCGGCACCGAGCTGGTGCTGGCCTGCGACCTCGTCGTGGCCGGCACCGACGCGCAGTTCGGCGTTCCCGAGGTGACCCGCGGCCTGGTCGCGGCCGCCGGCGGGCTGTTCCGGCTCCCCCGCGTGCTGGGGCAGGCGCGGGCGATCGAGCTGATCCTCACCGCCGACCGGCTGGGGGCCGAGGAGGCCCATCGGCTGGGCATGGTCAACCACCTCGCCGAGCCCGAGGCCGTGCTCGACCGGGCCCGCGAGCTGGCCGAGCGCATCTGCCGCAACGCGCCCCTCGCCGTCCGGGAGAGCCTGGCGATCGCCCGCGACGCCCTGCTCATCAGCGACGACGAGGGCTGGGAGCGCAGCGCCGAGGCGATGCACCGGGTGCGGGGCAGCGACGACGTGCGCGAGGGCATCACCGCCTTCATCGAGAAGCGCGACCCGCAGTGGACCGGGCGGTGACCCGCCCGCTCGACGGCGTCCGCATCGTCGAGGTGGCCGGCTGGATGGCCGCCCCCGGCGCCGCCGCGATGATGTCCGACCTGGGCGCCGACGTGGTCAAGGTGGAGCCGCTGCGCGGCGACCCGGTGCGCGGCGTGATCCGCCAGCCGGAGGTCGACCCGCCGCTGGACGCGCCGTTCCAGATGGACAACCGCGGCAAGCGCGGCATCGCCGTCGCGCTGGACCGGCCCGAGGGACAGGAGCTGGTGCGGCGGCTGTGCGACGGCGCCGACGTCTTCCTCAACAACCTGCTGTCCCGGCGGCAGGAGAAGTTCGGGCTCGACCCGGCCACCCTGCTCGCCCGCAACGCCGCGCTCGTCCACGCCACGCTGACCGGCTACGGGCTGGACGGGCCGGACGCCGCCCGTCCCGGCTTTGACATCACGACCTTCTTCGGCCGCGGCGGCATCACGCACTCCATCACCGAGCCGGGCGAGCAGGCACCCCGCGCTCGGCCGGCGCAGGGCGACCACGCGGCGGCGTTGGCGATGGTCGCGGCGGTGCTCGCGGCGCTGCGGCTGGTCGAGCGCACCGGCCAGGGGCAGGTCGTCGACGTCAACCTGCTGGCCACCGCCGCCTGGACGATGGCGACCGACCTTTCCTCGACGCTGGTCGACGGGCAGGACCCGCTGATGCTCGGCCGTCGCCGCCGGCGGCACGCGCTGCAGGAGAGCTTCCGCACCGCCGACGACCGCTGGATCCTGCTGTTCATGCCGGAGCCGCACTGGTGGCCGAAGTTCTGCGCCGTCGTCGGGCGCCCGGAGTGGGTCGAGGACGAGCGGCTCTCGACCTTCGACGCGCGGCTGGCGAACATGCCGCTGGTCACCGACCTCATGGACGAGGTGTTCGGGACCCGCACCCTCGACGACTGGGGAGGGCGGTTCGACCAGGCCGGCCTGACCTGGGGACCGGCCGCCACGGTGAGCGAGGTCGCCGCCGACCCGCACTCCGCGGCCGTGGGCACCTTCCCCGAGGTGCAGCACCCGTCGTACGGCGCGTTCCGCACCGTTGCGGCGCCGATGCGGCTGCGCGGGCAGGACCTCACCCCGCGCGGGCCGGCGCCGGACCTCGGCCAGCACACCCGCGAGGTGCTCGGCGAGCTCGGGCTGTCCGCCGACGAGCTCGACGCGCTGGTCGCCGACGGGACCCTCGGCGCGGGCTAGGGCTGCTGCTGCTCGCGGACCTCGTCGCGGGCGCGCAGCACGGCCAGCTGCACCCGGTCGCGGGCGGCGGTGCGCTCGGCGTAGTCCTGGTCGGCGAAGCGCGTCTCGGTGCTGCTGCTGATGAGCTCGACGACCTCGTCGGTGAGCTCGGGCTGCCCCAGGTCCTTCCAGCGCCGCACCATGCCCGGGCCCAGGTGCTCGAGCAGGTGCCGGATCCCGCCGGGCCCGCCGCCGAGGTGGTAGCTCTCGAACGGCCCGGCCGTGGCCCAGCGGACACCCACCGACTCGGTGACGACCTGGTCGAGCTCCTCCGGCGTGACCACACCGGACAGCACGAGGTGCACCGCCTCGCGGAAGACCGCCGACTGCAGGCGGTTCGCGACGAAGCCGCCGATCTCCTTGTGCAGCACGACCGGAACCTTGCCCAGCGAGCGGTAGAACTCCGCGGCGGCCTCCACCGTCTCGGGCGGCGTCTGCGCGCCCGGGACGACCTCGACGAGCGGCACGACGTGCGGCGGGTTGAACGGGTGACCGACGACGACCCGGCCGGGCTCGCGCATCGAGGCGCCCATGTCGCTGGGCATCAGCCCGGAGGTGGAGGACAGCAGCAGCGCGTGGGCCGGCGCGGCGGCCTCGATGCGGGCGAACAGCTCCTGCTTGAGCTCGATGCGCTCCGGTCCGTTCTCCTGCACGACGTCGGCGCCGGTGACCGCCGCCTCGAGGTCGGGGCCGGTGGTGATGCTGGCCAGCAGGTCGCCCGGCAGCACGTCCGCAAGCTCGCCCACACCGGCGCGGACCACCTCGTCGAGGTCCGGCCGCGGGTCGGTGACGCGCACCTCGTGGCCCTTCGCGGCGAACAGCGCCGCCCAGGACAGACCGATCGTGCCGGCGCCGACGACCGTGACGATCACGGGCTCGGCGCCAGGGTCGAGGCGATCTCGCGGTAGGCGTGCCGGTTGAAGGCCAGCCCGATGTGGCTGCCGGTCACCTCGACGCAGCGGGCGTACGGCACGACGCAGGCGCGCCAGCGGACCACCCCGTCGCCCTTGGAGTAGATGCTCGTCAGCGGGACCGACTCCGGGAACGGCGCCCGGTAGTCCTCGGCGTAGCGGCACAGGCAGGTGTGGGTGAAGCAGCCCTGGCTGGCCCGGTGGACGTCGCGGCGGTGCACCACCTTCTTGACGCCTTCGACGGCGAGCCGGGTGGGCTCACTGATGTCGAACGGCTCGTCGAGGCCCGAGCCCATCGAGACGACCTGCGAGACCTGATGGGGGTGCCTGGCCGCGAGCGCCTTGGCGAAGTGGCCGCCCCGGCTGTGCCCGATGATCGCGACCTTGCGGCCGCTGGACAGGTGGGCGTGCAGCAGCACGCGGGACAGCCGGTCGACGGCGGTGTCGGAGCAGCGGACGTTCGAGGCGATGCCCGCGCGGCGCGGTCGGTGGCCGAGGCGGCGCAGCCAGGTCGCCATGACCGACAGCGAGGCGTCGCCGGCGAGGAAGCCGGGGATGAGCAGCACCGGTCCGCCGTCACCGCGGGGCAGGCCCACCCCGCGGTAGACCGGGTCGGCAAGCAGGCGGGCGAGCTCGGCCTGCCACCGGAGCTCGCGCAGGTGGGCGCCCCACCAGCGGGGCTCGGCGATCGTCGTCATCGTCCCAGTGTGAACCACGCCACGTCCCTGCGGGTCATTGGCGCCGCCAGGCGCTGCGGTCGAGCTCAGCGGCCGGGACGGCCCGGCCGTACAGCCAGCCCTGGGCGAGGTCGACGTCGAGCGCCCGCAGGGCCTGTTCGACAGCCTCGGTCTCCACGCCCTCCGCGACGACCTCCAGCCCGAGGTCGTGGGCCATCCGCACGACCCCGCCGACGAGGGCCGCGTCGCGCGCATCGCGGTGCACCTGCGCGCTGAAGGCGCGATCGACCTTGATCCGCGACACCGGCAGGCTGCGCAGGTAGGACAGCGCGGAGTAGCCGGTGCCGAAGTCGTCGACGGCGCAGGCCGCCCCGGCCCGGGTCAGCACCGCCACCGCCTCCCGGGCCCGGTCGTCGACCAGGGCGCTCTCGGTGATCTCGACGCCGAGCGCACCCTGCGCGTCGCGCACCATCTCGGCCAGCCGCTCGACGACCGAGGCGTCGCGCAGGGCCGACGGCGAGACGTTGCACGCGACCGCGACGTCGAAGCCCTCGGCCCGCCACTGCGCCGCCTGCGCGGCGGCCGACCCCGCGACCCGCAGGGTCAGCTCGTCGACCAGGTCGGTCTGCTCGGCCAGCGGCACGAACACCGCGGGCAGAAGCAGCCCGCGGGTCGGGTGCTGCCAGCGCACCAGCGCCTCGAGCTCGCGGACCTCGCCGGTGCGCAGGTCGACGAGCGGCTGGTAGTGCAGGACGAGGGCGTCGCCGGCCAGTGCCTCGCGCAGGTCGACGAGCAGCGCGAGGCGCTCGCTGCGCTCCCGGTCCAGCAGCGGGTCGAACAGCGCCCACCCGGTCCGCTCGCTCTTCGCGCGGTACATCGCGAGGTCGGCGTGCTGCAGCAGCAGGCCCGGCTCGTCGCCATGCTCGGGCGAAAGCGCCACCCCGATGCTGGCGCCGAGCGTGACGTCGAGACCGGGCAGCCGGAACGGCTCCGCCATCGAGCGCACCACCTCGGCGGCCACCGCGCCCGCCTCCTCGACGGTGCCGGCGCTCGACAGGTACACGGCGAACTCGTCGCCGCCCAGCCGGGCGACAACGCCCCGGCCGCCCACGACGTCCTCCAGCCGTCGGCCGAGCTGGCCGAGGACCTCGTCGCCCGCGAGGTGGCCGAGGCTGTCGTTGACGTCCTTGAAGTCGTCGAGGTCCAGCAGCAGCAGGGCGAACGGCCCGCCGCCGTCGCGCAGCGCCCGCTCGAGGCTGGTGCGCAGGGTGAGCCGGTTGGGCAGTCCGGTGAGCGCGTCGTGCGTGGCCTGGTGCCGCACCCGGTCCTCGACCGCCGCGCGCTGCACCGCCCCCGCGAGCACGGCGCAGACCGTCGACAGGAAGTCGACCTCGACCTGCTCGAACCGGTGCAGCTCGCTGGTGTGGCAGGACAGCACCCCCCAGGGCGCCCCCTCGACGAGCACGGGCACGAGCGCGCCGCTGCGGACGCCGTACGTCTGCGCGTACCCCTGCTGCTCGGGCGTACCGACCTGGTAGTCGCGGACCACCACCGACTGCCGTCCGACGACCACCTGTTCGAGCTGCTGGCCCGCCGGGATGCGGGTCACCCCCGGCACGATCCCGTCCAGCGTGACGGCTCGTACCAGGAAGTCGCCCTCGGGCATGCGTTCCAGCAGACCGACGCTGTCGAGCCCCATGACGTCGTTGACGCGGTGCACCGCGTGGTCGAACAGGTCCGCCAGGGCCGGCTGGGTGAGAGCGCGCGTGGCGATGCCGGCGAGCGCGGCTTGCTGCGCGGCCCTGCGCTCGAGAGCAGCGCTGGCGTCGCGCTCATCGGTGACGTCGCGGACCGTCAGCACCACCCCGTCCACAGCGGGGTCGTCGAGCAGGTTGTTGGCGATCCACTGCAGGACCCGCAGCCGGCCGTCCGGCAGCCGGACCGGCAGGTCGATCGGCGCGCCGGCGCCCGGCTCGGCCAGGACCGACCGCCAGAAGTCGGTGGCGGTACGCCGGTGCGAGGCGAGCACCAGCCCGAGCAGAGGGGCGACCAGGTCGTTGCCGAGGATCTGCGCGGACGGGGAGGCGTAGGTGACCGAGCCGTCGCGCCCGACGAGCAGCAGCATGTCGGTGGAGTGCTGCACCAGGGCCAGGTGGCGGCGGTGCGAGGCCTGCGTCGAGGCGAGCAGGACCGCGTTGTCCAGGGCCAGGCTGAGCCGGTCGACGACCGCGGCGGCCAGCCGGCGGTCGTCCGGCGAGAAGGCGCCGCTCTCCCGCCCGACCACGAGCACGCCGAGCACCTCGCCCCGGGCGGTCAGCCGCACCCCGTGCACCGCGTCCACCCGCAGCACCCCCGGGTCGAGCCCGGCGGCCCAGGAGATCCGCTCGGCAATCCCCTCCTCGGACAGGTGCTCGTCGCCAGACGCGAGCACGCGCTGAACGAAGCCGCCGGGGCGGTCGGCGAGCAGGAAGCCGCCCAGCAGCCGCCGGGCGTCGGGGTCCGGGTGCGCGACCGCCACGCGCCCCAGCACCTGCGCAGCCGGCCCGACCAGCGCCAGCCCGCACGGCCCGGAGAGCTGCTCGGCGAGCGTGTCCACGACGGCCTGCAGCACCCGCTCGTGGTCGCGCAGCGCCTCGTCGACCGTCCGGGAC
>JAJAYV010000174.1 GCA_026786045.1 Frankiaceae bacterium
ACGCCCGTCGCGCTGGCCGGCCGGGTCTTCTTCGGCCCCGGCTCCGATGACGGCGCCGCCCCGGCACCCGGCCCCGCCGACGAGCTGGCCGCGCTGGTGCGCACGGTGCTCGGCCTCCCGGACGGCGATCCGGTCGCCGGGCGGCGGCTCGTCGATCTAGGGATGTCCTCGCTGCAGGCGGTGACGCTGCAGTACCTCGTGCTGGAGCGGTTCGACCAGGAGCTGCTCGTCGTCGACCTGCTCGGCGATCGCACGATGGCCCAGCTGGCTGATCTGCTCACCGATCCGGTCGTCGCTGCGAGGGTGTCCTGAATGACCAGCGCCGATGCGCTCGACGTCGACGAGCTGCTGGCCGAGATCGCGGGCCGCGGGCTCAGCGTCACCGCCGACGGCGCGGACCTGCGCCTGCTCGGCCCGCGCGAGAAGATGGACGCGGATCTCGTCGCCCGGATCAGGGCCGGCAAGCCCGCGCTGCTCCGGGCCCTCACCGGCCCGCCACAGAAGGAGGGTGGAGCGGCCACGCTGCTGCAGCGCAGCTACCTGCTCGGCCGCACCGGCTCCGCGGACGACGAGGTCGCGAGCCACGTCTACCACGAGATCGGCGGCAGCTGGGACCTGCGACGGCTGCAGCGGGCACTGGACGACGTGGTGGCCCACCACGACGCGCTGCGCACCCGGTTCACCCCGGCGGGCCGTCGAGTGGTGGAGCCCGGCGCCCGCGTCCGCATCGAGGTGCTGGACCTGCGCCATCTCGATCCCGCGGCGCAGGAGGCTGAGCTGCTGCGCCAGCGCGCCGAGCGCTCACACCGCGTGCTGCCCGCGCACGAGGCGCCGCTGCTCGCCGTGGCGCTCAGCGTGCTCCACGAGACCCGGATGCGGCTGCACGTGGGCCACGACGGCCTCGCGATGGACGGCATCAGCATGTTCCTGTTCTTCCAGGAGTGGGGCGAGGGCCACCAGTGCGACGGTGCCGGGTCGGACGAGGGGTTCCCGGCCTTCGACGACTACGTCGACGCGCTCGCCGTGGCCGGCACGAGGGCGCCGGCCCGGCGCTCGCAGGAGGCCTGGTTCGAACGGATCGACGGCTTGCCGCCGCATCCGAAGCTGCCGGTGCTGCCCGACGCGGCCGGGAACCGTTTCGTACGCCGCGAGATCCGGCTCGACGCCGCCCGGTTCCGGGTGCTCCTAGAGCGCGCCGCGGCCGAGGGCGTGACACCCGCTGCCCTGCTGCTGGCGGCCTACGCCGAGACGCTGTCCTACTGGGGCACCGACCGGGCCATGACGATCACCACGACGCTCGCCGACCGGCCCCCGATCCACCCGGGGATGGCGCGGTCGATCGGGCAGTACTCCGACGTGCTGCTCGTAGCCGTGGACCCCGACCCGGAAGCCGATGTCCGCGAGCGGGTGCGCTCGGTACACGCGCGGCTGCGCCGCGACCTCGACAACCGGCACTTCTCGGGCTTGGAGGTGCTGCGCGAGCTGCAGCGCCGCGGCCGGTCGGCACGCATGCCCTACACGTTCAACTGCACGCTCGGCCACCCCGCGGCGAGCGGGTCGGCGCTGTCGGCGTTCGGCGAGCAGGTCTACGGCGTCAGCCAGACGCCCGGCGTCTGGCTCAACGTGTTCGTGATGGAGCAGGACGGCGAGCTCGTGGTGCAGCTCGATGCGGTGGACGCAATGTTCCCGGAGGGGATCGTCGACGCCGTCAGCGACGGCTACCGCGCCATGATCGAGAGCCTGCTCGACGAGGTGGCCTGGTCGGAGCCCGCGGCGGACCTGATGCCGCAGGCGCAGCGCAGGAGCCGTGCCGAGGTCAACGCAACCGCTGCGCCGATCCCGGCGCTGACCGCCGCCGACCGCATCATGGCCGCGGCCGCGGCCACCCCCGACGCGGCCGCGGTGCTGACCGCGCACCGGGTGCTGACCTACGGGGAGCTGGCCCGGCGCGCCACGGCCGCTGCGGCATGGCTGCGGGCCGCCGGAGTGGGCCGCGACGAGCTCGTCGGGCTCGTCGTGCGCCGGGGCCCGGAGCAGCTGGTGGGGATACTCGCCACCGCGCTCGCCGGCGCCGCCTACCTCCCGGTGGACGCCGACCTGCCCGCAAGGCGCCGCGAGTACATGCTGAGCGACGGCGCGGTGCGCTGCGTCATCAGCAATGTGATCACCGGCGGCGTGCCGGACGACCGGGACACGCTCGTGATCGACCTCGACGGGCCGGTGCCCGACCTGGTCGCCGTCCCGCCGCCGCTGCCCGGCGCCTCCCAGGAGGACCTGCTCTACGTCCTCTACACCTCGGGAACCACGGGCGAGCCCAAGGGCGTCATGATCAGCCACCGCAGCGTGGTGAACCTGGTGGCCGACTGCACGACGCGGTTCTCGATCACCGCCGCCGACCGGTTCTTCGGGATCAGCGCGTTCAACTTCGATCTCTCGGTCTTCGACGTCTTCGGCGCGCTTGGCGCCGGGGCGGCCGTGGTCATGCCCGACCACGACCGCGCCACCGACCCCGGACACTGGCTGGAGCTGTGCGCCCGGTTCGGGGTCACCGTCTGGAATTCGGTGCCCGCGATCGTCGCGATGCTGGCCGAGCAGGCGGCGGACCAGCCGCAGGCGCTCGCCGCGCTGCGGCTGGTGATGATGAGCGGCGACCGGATCCCGCCCGCCCTGCCGGTGGCGTTGCGGGAGCTGCTGCCCACCACGGAGCTGGTGTCGCTCGGCGGCCCGACGGAGACCACCGTCTGGAACATCCTGCACCCGATCGTCGACGTCGGCGACGGGCAGGCGCCTGTGCCCTACGGCCGGCCGAACGCAAACAACCGCTGCTACGTCCTCGACGACGCCGGCCGGGAACGCCCGGACTGGGTGGTCGGGGAGATCTGCGCCGCGGGCGCGGGGGTGGCCCGTGGCTACTGGAACGCCCCGGAGCGCACTGCGGCCCGGTTCGTGGACCACGCGGCACTGAGCGAGCGGATCTACCGCACCGGCGACCTGGGGCACCATCGGCCCGACGGCGAGGTCGTGATCCTGGGCCGCAAGGACTTCCAGATCAAGATCAACGGGTACCGGATCGAGGCGGGCGAGGTCGAGTCGCGGCTCGCGGCGATCGATGGCGTGCGCCAGGCCGTGGTGGTGCGCCAGGACAGCGCGGTCGGCGCCCGGCTCGTCGGGCACGTGGCCTGCGACCCCGGCACGGCGTTCGATGAGGCCGCCGTCCAGGCCCGGCTGCGTGAGGCGCTGCCGGCTTACATGGTCCCCTCGGCCTTCGTCGTGCACGCCGAGCTGCCGCTCACCCGCAACGGCAAGGTCGACCGCGGCGAGTTGGTAGCCGCGACGGCGCCCGCGCTGGTTGCGGCGGCGGCTCCGGACGGGCCGCTGGAGCAGGAGCTCGCGCAGCTGTGGGGTGCCGTGCTGGGCGTGGACGTCCTCGACGTGACGGCCGGGTTCTTCGATCTCGGCGGCGACTCGCTGGCTGCGGCCAGGGTACTCGGCTCCGTACGCAAGCAGTACGGCACCGCGATCGTGCTGGACGAGTTCTACCTTGTCGCGACGGTCCGCGAGCTGGCGGCGCGGATCACCGGGGCAGCGGCGTCATGACCTCGGTGCTGGAGCGGATGCACTCCGGGCCCGCGCCAGGGAACCGGATCACCGTTGCGCGCCTCGACGGCACGACCACCCTGGACCTCGTCGAGCTGTGGTCCGCGGCCGGCCGGGTCGCGGCGGGACTGGTGGACATGGGCGTCGGTCGTGGCGACCGCGTCGGGATCATGGCCGCCAACGGCCTCGAGTGGGTGCTGCTCGATCTCGCCGCCGTCCGGATCGGGGCCGTGGTGGCCGGGCTCGAGCCCGGCAAGTTCGACGACCCGCAGATCGCGGCCGGGCTCCGGGCCCGCCACCGCCTGGCCCTGGTGTTCGCCGACCGGCCCGTCGACCTGTCCGGCCACCACCCGATGGCGCTCGTCATGGAGCTGGCGGGCGGCGACGCCACGGCGCCGCCCGCGGTGGCGAGGGGTCCCCGCGAGCCGTTCGCGGTGAAGTTCACCTCGGGCAGCACGGGCGTCCCGAAGTCGATGACGGCGAGCACGGGCAGCGTCGAGGCCTCGATCGCCGGGGTGCAGGAGCTGTTCGGGCACGGGCCGGGCGACGACCTGTTCGTGTTCCTGCCGCTGTCGTTGCTGCAGCAGCGCTACTGGGTGTACTCGGCCCTGGCCTTCGGTCACGACGTCACGATCAGCACCTACGAGGCGGCGTTCGTGACGATGGGCCGCACCAGGCCCACCGTCGTGATGGGGGTGCCGGCGTTCTTCGAGGCGGCGCGGCGGCAGATCGAGCGACGCGGCTCCACGACCGACGCGGTCCGCGGCCTGCTCGGAGACCGGATCCGCTACCTGTGGACGGGTTCGGCACCCGCCGCGCCCGACATGATCGAGTTCTTCACGGCAGCCGGCGTGGAGATCTTCGAGGGCTACGGCCTCAACGAGACCTGCATCGCCACCAAGAACGCCCCCGGCGCCAGCAGGCCTGGCTCCGTCGGCCGGGCGCTGCCGGGCAGGCGGATCGTGATCGGGGACGACAGCGTCGTGCAGGTGCACAGCGACCAACCCGTGGCCACCGGCTACGACGACGCCCCGGCCGGCGAATCGGAGCGGATCTTCGTGGCCGACGGGATGGTGCGCACGGGCGACCTCGGCCACCTCGACGAGGACGGCTACCTCTACCTGCAGGGCCGCGCCGACGACGTCATCGTACTCGGCAACGGCCGCAAGGTGGTGGTCCGGCCGATTGAGGAGTCCCTGCGGTCGAGCCCGGCGATCGGCCACGCCGTGTTGTTCTGTCCCACCGACTCGCGGATCGTCGCCGTGGTCTCGCCCGCCGACCCGGGCTCCGACCCGGCCGCCATCCACGAGCACGTAGCCCGGTGCAACGCCACCTCCGCACCCGACGAGCAGATCACCCGCGTCGTCGTGGCCGCGGAGCCCTTCACCGTCGAGAACGACCTCCTGACGTCGCAGCACAAGCCTCGGCGCCGCCAGATCTCCGCGACCTACCACCACGAGTTGACCACCAGAGAGGGATCCCATGTCTAACGAGCAGATTCAGGAGCGTCACCAGGTCGACACGGCCAGCAGGGTCCGGGAGGAGTTCGCGCGGACCGTGCCGGAGGCCGCCCCGGGCGACCCGGCGGGCGCGTCGCTGGACATGGACGCCGACATGGCCGACAGCTACGGCCTCTCGTCGCTGGACAAGGTGCTGTTCCTGACCGCGATCTGCGACACGTGCCACGTCAGCCTCGCCACGTTCACCGAGCTGGACCTGGCCGAGATGCGCAGCCTCGGCGACGTGGTCGCGGCGCTGCAGGTGCGGTCGTGAGCGCCGGCTGGGCGAGCATCGGGCCCGCGACGCTGCAGGACGACCGGGTGCTGGTGCGCCCGGTCACCGAGGCCGACCGCGCCGGCCTGCACGGGGTGGCTATGGACCCGGCGATCTGGCGGTGGTTCGTGTCGCTGGTGCAGACCGACGACGACTACGGGCGCCTGTTCGACACGATGCTGGCCGATCACGCCGCCGGCACGCGGATCGTGTTCGTGATCGTCGACAAGGCCAAGGACACGATCGCCGGCAGCATGAGCTTCGGCAACATCTCCGAGCGCGACCAGCGTCTGGAGATCGGCTGGTCGTGGCTCGGTACCGCGTTCCAGGGCACCGGGCTCAACCGGCACGCGAAGCTCGCGCTGCTCACCCACGCGTTCGACACGCTGGGGGCGGAGCGGGTCGAGTTCAAGACGGATCAGCTCAACGTCCAGGCACGGCGTGGCCTGCGCAACATCGGCGCCGTCGAGGAGGGCACGTTCCGCAGCTTCAACCCGATGCCGGGCGGGCGCCGCCGCGACGCCGTGTACTACAGCGTCATCCGGTCGGAGTGGCCTACGGTGCGGGCACTGCTGCGCGGTGCGGGATGACCGCCGCGCTGACGTCCGTCGTCCCGTTCGTGCGGGCGGCCGGCACGCCCTACGAGCTCGGCCACGCCCACGGCAGCGCGCTGGCGGCACCGCTGCGCGCGTTCCTCGACGACGGCGTGTGCCGGCTCGGCCACCTGCGCCCCGAGCCCGTGACATGGGCGGGCCTGCGGCCCCGGATCGAGGCCTACGGGGCGGCACTGGCGGTGTCGACCCCTCGGCTGCACGCCGAGGTGCAGGGACTGGCCGCGGGCGCGGGCATCGCGCTGCATGAGGCGTTGCTGCTGCAGATCCGCCGCGAGCTGATGGGCTACCTGCGGGTGCCGACGGCGGGGGACTGCACCACCTACGCCAGGGCGCAGGACCCGGTGCTCGCCCAGACAGTGGACCTTAACGGCAACCTCGACGACGTCATCGCCGTGCTGGCGCTGACCGACCCCGCATCGGGCCGCGAATCGCTGGTGCTGAGCTTCGGGGGCCTGCTGGGCTACCTCGGTCTCAACAGCGACGGCCTCGCCATCGGCATCAACCTCGTGCTCGGCGGCGTGTGGGGCCCGTGCGTGCCGCCCTACCTCGTGATCCGGCACCTGCTCGATAGCGCGGGCAGCGTCGCCGAGGCGCTCGACGTGCTGCGCGGCCTGCGGGTCACCAGCTCGCGAGCGCTCACGTTGTGCGACGCCACCGCCGTCGCGTGCGTGGAGATCATCGACGGCGAGCTACATGTCGTGACCGGCCCAGAGTCGGTGCACGCCAACCACTTCCTCACCCCCGATCTCGGGCCCCGCGACGAGCTCAACGTGTTCGCCCGCAACTCCTCGGTGGGCAGGCTCGACCACGGCCGTGCGGGCCTCGCGCAGCTACCGCCCGGCGCGCCGGCCGCGGACCACTTCGACGTGCTCGCCCGGCCGCCGCTGTGCGTGCCCGACCGCGGCGACATCCGCGCCGAGCGCACGGTGGCGGCTGTCGTCATGTTCCCGGAGCGCGGGGAGCTGCACCTGCGGCCGGGCGACCCGTCGCTCTCCGCGGCCCGGGTGTTCACGCTGGGAGCGGTCGGATGAGCCCCGTGCTGAGCGCGCCCCGCTACGTGCTGGGCGAGATCGTCGTGCCGCACACCGACATCGACGATCTCGCTGCCCGGTCCGACGAGCTCGGGATGGCGCCGACCGCCTCGCTGTGGGGCTGGGGCGACGTCCGCGGCACCGCGCTCGGGCTGGAGGATCTGGCGATCGCCAGCGCCACCGAGACCCTACGGGCCGCCGGGGCGCCGCGCATCGACGCCCTCATCCTGTGCTCCACCCGGTTCCCCGGCGGCGCTGAGGAGCACGGCGGCTTCGTGGGGCGCATCATCGCCGGCCTCGACCTCGGCGACGTCGCGTTCCACGGCCTGACGCTGCACCGCTGCGCCAACCTGCTCGCGGCGATCGCGCTGGCGTCGGCGCTGGTGGCCGCCGGGGTGCACCGCGACGTGCTGGTCCTCACGACCGACCGGGTGCCCGACACCGACACCCGGGTGCGGAAGTACGCGCTGTTCAGCGACGGGGCGGCGAGCTGCGTGGTGTCGAGTCGCGGCTACCCGGGCGACAGCTACGAGATCGTCGCCACCGCCAACACCCGCGACCTGCGCGCGCTGGACCACGACGACGAGATCTCCGCCGACCTCGCCCGCGCCGCGACCGAGAATGTGCTCGCCGGCACCGGCCTCGCGGTGTCCAACATCAGCGCCGTCATGCACGCCAACCTCGTGACACCGGTGGTGATGCTTAAGGAACGCCAGGCCGGTTTCACTCGGGCTCAGCTCGACGCCGCCAACATCACCCGGTTCGGGCACTGCTTCGCGGCCGACCCGCTGATCAACCTCGTGGACCGCGGGCTGCTCGGGCACGTGCCCATGGCCGGCCACACCGTCCTGACCACCAGCGTGCCGGGCGAGCGGTACGCCGTGCTGCTGCGCCGCCTTGCCACCCCGACGGAACTGGAGCCTGCGCCATGACGCTCGTCGCACCAACCCGCACCCCGTCCCCCGGCTGGTACGACGAGGTCGCCCGCTACCCGGTGACCACTTCGACACCCCGGCGCCACGAGTTCGATCCCGGCGTCCGCGACCGCGCTGCCGCGGTGCTGTGCGCCGGGCCCCGCGCAGCCTTCCACGCCCTGATCTCCGACCAGGAGAGCGAGCGGGCCGCGTACGTCGCCCGCCGTGTCGTCGGGGCCGCGTTCCGCCGTGAGCCCGGCCCGCCCCCGTCCGACGCGGTGGCGTTCCTGGCTGCCGAGCGGGTCGCGCTAGGCCGGACCCTCGATCGCCTCGGCGGGCTCACTGGCCCGGCCCGGACCGGCATGCTGCATGAGCGGGCCCCGCTGGCGCGGCTCGGGGACTGCTGGCTCGACACCGTGTCGCAAGCCGCGACGCAGCCCGCACCGATCGTGAACCTGCTGCACGAGCAGCACTTCGCCCACCGCGGCCGCGGCAACCCGGCCGCCGACCAGCCGCGCCGCCGCCGCCGGGCGCTGGAGGACCGCGGCGTGACCCTGCCGCACGTGGCGGCACCCGACTTCCTGGAGCGGGCGGGCGTCCACGACCTGACGGCCTGGCACGGCGCGTTCGCGCTGGCACTGGGACGGCTGCCGGTCGGTCACCTGCCCGAGCTGCTGGGCGTGCACTGCGCCCGGCACCTGCTCGGCGTGGACGACCGGCTGCTGGGCACCCGCTCCGCGGTCGCGGACGCCGACGTCGTCGCGCTGCTGGGCGAGGGGCTCGCCGTCGGCGGCGGCTGGGCGGTGCGGGTGCACACCGGCGTCGACCTTGCCGTCGCGATGGAGCGCGAGCACGTGGCGCTGCTGGCCGCCGTCGCCGAGCGGCTGGCCGGGATGTCGCTCGACGCGCAGGTCGTCACGATCATTGCCCGGCACGCGCCCTACGCGGGCCGCCAGCACGGCGCCGTCCGAGTCGGGGGCGGCCTGCTGACCAGCTCGCTCGCTCCGGAGAACTTCGACGCTGTGGCGTTCATGCGCACGCTGCGCTCCTCGCGACAGCTGCGGCCGATGCGCGACGGCGACACCCGGTTCCTACGCGCGATCCGGTTCGGCGGCCCGATGTTCGGCATCTTCGACGAGGCCGAGGCCGACGTGTTCGCCCGCTGGACGGAGCACGTGCAGGCAGGCGCCGAACCCGATCCGCACCCGCTGCCCGACCCGGTACCGCCGTCCGGGGCGGACCGGTGGCGCGACGGCATGGCGGTCGAGCCCGCCGATGTCGTGTTTGCGCCGGCCCCGCCCCGGCCCGACGACCGGGAACTGCTGCACCGCCTGGTGGCGATCGAGCGGTACCCGAACACGATCGCGGTGGCCCGCGAGCACGCCGACCGGGTGCTCGCCGCGGCCGAGGTGCTGTTCGAGCACGGCGGCGCCGGGCGCTACACCGACGCGACCTACTTCGACTACAGCCCCGAGGCGCTGCTGGCGCGGGTGGACGACGTCTACTGGCGCAAGCTAGTAGATCCGCACCGCCCGCTGGCCACAATCCCCGACGCGGCGTCGGTGGTCTTCGGCCAGACGACGTTCGCGCTGGGCAGCCTCATCGACGGCTCCTGGGCGCACCGGATCGGTGCGGTCGGGCGCTGCGACGAGCGCAGCGACCAGATGCTGCTCGCCATCTATGCAGATGAGATGGGCCGTGGCGACGTCGCCAAGAACCACATCACGCTGATCTACCGGGCGCTGCACAGCATGGGGATCGAGCTGCCGCACATCGCCGATCCGGCGTTCCGCGAGCAGGCGGAGCTGCCCGACAGCCTCTACGGGTTCTCGCTGTTCCAGCTCTCGCTGGCCCTGTTCCCGGACTCATGCCACGACGAGATCCTCGGCTACAACCTCGGCATCGAGATGTTCGGCCTCGGCGAGATGCGCCTGCACGAGATGCAAAAGCTGCGCCACCACGGGTTCGACCCGTGCTACGAGGAAGCGCACCTGTCGATCGACAACGTGTCGGCGGGGCACGCCAGGCAGTCCGCGGAGATCGTCATCGCGCATCTCGACGCCGCGCACCGCCTCGCCGGTCCCGACGCCGTGGATTCGGCGTGGCGGCGGGTGTGGCGCGGCTACGCCTCGTTCGCCTACTTCGTGGAGCACCAGCTGGTGCGGTCGGTGACCGCTGCGCAGGCCGACCGAGAGGAGCTGATGATCTGATGACCGCCACCGTCACACCCCCCACCGTCACACCCGCCACTGTCCCGAAGGTCGCCCTGCCCTTCCTGGACGACTCGCACGTCGCGTTCGCCGACGGGCTCAACCGCTGGTGCGCCGACAACTCCGACCTGTGGACCCCACCCGGCCCGGCCAACGAGCAGTGCACCGCCATCCTGCGCAGGCTCGGCGCGGACGGATGGCTGACGTTCCTGCTGTCGGACCGCTGGGACTTCCGGTCGGTCTGCTTGGCGCGGGAGATCCTCGCCCACGCCGACGACCTCGCCGACTTCACGTTCTCCATCCAGGCGCTGGCGGCGATGCCGCTGGCTCGCCACGGCACCCCGGCGCAGCGTGACCGGTTTCTCGTCGATCTCGCTGCGGGCCGCTCCAACGGCTCGTTCGCGGTGTCCGAGCCCGCGGCGGGCTCGGATCTCGCCGCCATCGCGCTCACCGCCGAACCGACCGACGAGGGCTGGGTGCTCGACGGGGAGAAGGCGTGGATCGCCGGTGCAACCACCGCCGACGTCTTCACGGTGATCGCCCGCACCGGCGGAGCGCCCGGGGCGCTGGGGCTCAGCGCGTTCCTGGTGCCGGTGGGCACGCCGGGGCTGGTGGTGGGCGACCCGCTGTCGGTACTCGCGCCGCGCCCGTTCGGCCACCTCCGGTTCGAGGGCTGCCGGCTGCCGGCCGAGAGCCTGCTGGGCCGGCGGGGCCAGGGGTTCGTGATCGCGATGGAGCTGCTGGAGCAATTCCGGATGACCGTGGGGGCCGCCGCGGTCGGGTTTGCGCGGCTGGCGGCCGAGGAGGCGCTGAGCCACTCCCGCACCCGCCGGATCGGTTCGCGGATGCTGTTCGACCTCGACACCACCAAGGCGACGCTGGGCGACATGGCCACGCAGCTCTCGGCGTCCTGGCTGCTGGTGCTGCGGGCCGCCTGGGAGGTCGACCAGGGCCACCGCAGGTTCGCGCCGCACTCCAGCATGGCCAAGCTGCACGCCACCGAGGCGGCACAGCAGATCGTCGATGCCACCGTGGCGATGTTCGGCGCGGCTGGGGTGGTCGGCGGCAGCGTGCCGGAGCGTCTCTACCGCCAGATCCGGCTGCTGCGGATCTACGAGGGCACCTCGGAGGTCCAGCGCGCCACCATCGCCGGTTCGCTCGACATCCCCGGCCTCACCTCAGCCCGCCTCGCAGGGAGCCGACGATGATCCACACCGAGGAGCTTACCCCGATCAGTGCTGTGACCAGCCCTGATCCCTATCCCTACTACCGGTCGCTGGTGGCTCACCGGCCGCTGTTCCGTGATGAGCAGGCCGGTATGTGGGTGGCAAGCAGCGCGGCCGCGGTGACCGCCGTGCTGTCCTCGTCGGCGCTGGGCGTCCGCCCGCCCGACGAGCCGGTCCCGGCCGGCATCGTGGGCACCCCGGCCGGTGAGGTGTTCGGCCGGCTCGTCCGGATGACCGACGGCGACCGGCACGCCACCGCCAAGCCGATCGTGTCGGCGGCGCTCTCCGGCGTGGACGCCGCCGTCGCCACCGAGATCGCCACCCGGCGCACCGCGCAGGTCCTCGACGGCGACCGCTCGCTCGCGCGGCTGCTGTTCAAGGTGCCGGCGGGGGTCGTCGGGGAGCTGTGCGGCATCGCGCTGGACGTCGACGTGGTGGACGCCGTGCGACGGTTCGTCGGCTGTATCCCGGCGTCGGCGACGCTTGCGGACCTGGCCGCGGCCTCCGTCGCAACGGAGTCGCTATCGGACCTGCTGCGCCCACTGCTGCACGCGTCGCAGCCGGTGCTGCCCGCGGGGCGGCGCCGCGCCGCGCCCGCGGGGGGGGGGGGCGCCCCGCCGGGGTTGGTGGGCGCCGCGCGCGGGGGGCGGTCGCCGCCCGCCGCCGCCCCCGCCGGGGGGCGCGGGGCCC
>JAJAYV010000175.1 GCA_026786045.1 Frankiaceae bacterium
CACCGCGCCGGAGCGGTGGTACGCCGAGGAGCTGTTCGCCCGGTTCGCCGTTGTCGGCGGCCGCGGCGCGCTGGACGGCGTCCCGGTTGCGGACCCCGTCGCGGACCCCGTCGCGTGAGCGCCCGGCTGCGGGCGCTGACCGCGACCGAGCTCGCCGCGCGTACCGAGGACGTGCTGAGCGTCTACGCCGAGGCGATGGAGGTGTCGGCGTCGGCGGCCGCCTCGCGCCGGTCGATCCTGTCCGCGCACCTGCAGGGCAGCGGCTTCCGCGCCCAGGTCGCCGTCGACGACGACGGGCGCGTGGTCGGGATGGCGTACGGCTACCTCGGCTCGCCTGGCCAGTGGTGGCACGACCAGGTCGCCGACGCGCTGACCCCCGAGCAGGCCCGGACGTGGCTCGACGACGCGTTCGAGGTGTGCGAGCTGCACGTGCGCCCCGCTCACCAGGGCACCGGCCTCGGGCGGTCGCTGCTGGGCGCGCTGGTGGCCGGCCCGGTCGCGCCCACCGCCATCCTCACCACCCCCGACGCGGACACCCGCGCGCGCCGCTTCTACCGCCAGGGCGGTTGGGTGGACCTGCGCTGCGGGCTGCGCTTCCCCGGCGACCCGCGGGTCTTCGCCGTGCTCGGGCTGCGCCTGCCCGCCTAGTGTCATGGGCGTGACGGACAGAGCGGTCGTGGTCGGCGCCGGGCACAACGGGCTCGTCGCCGCCTGCTACCTCGCCAAGGCCGGTCTGGACGTCGAGGTGGTCGAGCGCGACGCCGTCGTCGGCGGTTCGGTGTCGACCGTCGAGCGCTTCCCGGGCTACCGGATGGACCGCGGCTCGAGCGCCCACATCATGGTCCGGCACACCGGGATCGTGGAGGACCTCGACCTGGTCGCGGCCGGCCTGGAGTACCAGGACCTCGACCCGTGGGGCTTCGCGCCGTTCGGCGAGGGCGGCATCCACTTCTTCGTCGACCTGGACCGCACCTGCGCGTCTATCGAGAGCGTCTGCGGCAGCCGCGACGCCGACGCCTACCGGGCCTTCGTCCTGGACTGGTCGGCGCGCAACATCAGGGTCTTCGAGGCGTTCCAGGGCGCGCCGACGATGACTCACCTGGGCCGGACCCTCTGGGGCGTCGGCAAGTCCACCGGGCTCGACGGGATGGAGCTGAGCCGGCAGTTCCTCACCAGCGCCGACAGCCTGCTCGACGAGCACTTCGACGACGAGCGGCTCAAGACCGCGCTGGCCTGGATGGGCGCGCAGTCCGGCCCGCCCACCCACGAGGTCGCCACCGCCGACCTCGTCGGGTGGAACACCGTCATGCACCTCAAGCCGCCGGGCCACCCCAAGGGCGGCAGCGGCATGCTCAGCGAGGCGCTGCAGACCCGCCTGGAGTCCTATGGCGGACGGGTCCGCCTCGGGGACGGCGCCGCGGCCATCACGACGGGCGGCGGGCGGGCGACGGGCGTGCTGACCGATTCCGGGGAGCACCTGCCCGCCACCGTCGTCGTCGCCGGCTGCCACGTCCTGACCACCGTCGACCTGCTCGGAAGCTCTGTCCCGCAGGAGTTCTCGACCCGCGCCCACCGCAGCATCCGCACCGGCAACGGGATCGGCATGGTGGTCCGGCTCGGCACCAGCACGCTGCCGAAGTACGCCGCCGGCACCGATGAGACGCACCGGTCCATGCAGCTCATCGCGCCGAGCCGGCAGTTCCTGCGCAAGGCGCACGGCGAGTACAGCGCCGGGCTCCCGCCGGAGCACCCGGCCGCGCTGGCGATGACCTTCAGCGCCTTCGACGACACGATCGCGCCGCCCGGCAAGCACAACGTGACCGTCTGGGGCCAGTGGCACCCGTACGAGCTGAGCAACGGCGAGCGGTGGGACGACATCCGCGAGCGCGAGGGCACCAAGCTGGTCGAGGCCGTCGACCGCGTCGCGCCCGGCTTCGCCTCCTCCGTCGAGCACATGCACGTGCAGACGCCGCTGGACCTCGAGCGCGAGCTCGGCCTGCGTAACGGCCAGGTCATGCACGTGGAGATGGCCTTCGACCAGATGTTCATGTGGCGGCCGATGCCCGAGCTGGCCGGCTACCGGCTGCCCGGCGTCGACGGGCTCTACCTGTGCGGCGCGTCGACCCACCCGGGCGGCGGCGTCTTCGGCGCGAGCGGCCGCTCGGCGGCGGGCGTCGCGCTGGCCGACCGCAACCCCTCCCCCCTGTCCCGCCTGAGGAAGAGAGTGCGCCGTGGCTGACCTGTACGAGGTGCTGCTCGTTGACGGCGGGACCCGCTGGCACGCCGGCTGGCTCGTCGACGACGACACCGAGACCGACCTCCTGCTGCGCGACCACGGGCGGGTTCCGGTCTTCATCAGCCGCGCCGGACTGGAGCACCAGGCGCAGCAGCACGGGCTCGAGGTCCAGGAGGACCTGCCCGACGAGATCGACCTCGACCTGGGCGGGTGGCTGACCAACGGCATGCCGCTGCCACCGACCGCCGAGGTGTCCGAGCTCTGGCACCTGCTGTACGACGACCCGGACGCCGGCCGGGCGCTCAGCGGCGAGCAGCTCGGCGAGGCCTACGACGACCTCGTCGAGGAGGAGCCCGACTGGTTCGCCGTGCACGGACCGCACGCGCGCACGGCGATGGCCGACGCGGTGCAGCGGCTGCGCGCCGTGCTGCACCCCTCCTGACGACCCCTGCTCACGGGCGGGCCGGGCCGCCCCGGTCCCCGTAGGCTCGACAGCGTGACGACGACGCTGGAGGAGGCGCCTGCCGCGACGGCGCTGCGGCGCGTCCCGGTCGTCCTCGCCGTCGCGACCGTCCTGCTCCAGATCGTCTACCCACTCGTCACGGGCGCTCCCCGCGACCGCCTCACCGTCGTGACGGTGGTCGCGTTCTTCGCCGCCTCGGTCAGCCATGCACTGCTGCACCGCGGCGCGCGCTGGACGGCGGCGTACGTCCTCGTCACCACCGGCACCGGCCTGCTCGCCGAGTCGCTCGGGACGACCACCGGCTTCCCGTTCGGCGAGTACGACTACGCCGGGTCGCTGGGCT
Source organism: Frankiaceae bacterium (assembly GCA_026786045.1). Lineage (GTDB taxonomy): Bacteria > Actinomycetota > Actinomycetes > Mycobacteriales > SCTD01 > SCTD01. The sequence goes on from JAJAYV010000175.1 coordinate 3,043, forward strand.
GGAAGCTGCTCGCGGTGCCCGTCGTCATCCCGCTGGCATGGGCGATGATGGCCTACCCCTGCCTGCTCCTGGGGCAGCGGCTGGCAGCGTCGCGGATCGGGGCCGCGGTCGTCGGCGGGTGGGCGCTCGCCTCCTGGGACCTGTTCCTCGACCCGCAGATGGTCGAGGCCGGCCACTGGACCTGGGCCGACGTGCAGCTGGCCCTGCCGGGCTCGCCGGGCATCCCGGTCAGCAACTACCTCGGCTGGCTGCTCGTCGCCGTGGTGATGGTCGGCGTGCTGCAGCTGCTCCCCCGCCGCGAGACAGACGACCGGTTGCCGGCCGCCTTGCTGCTGTGGACCTACGCCTCCTCCGTGCTGGCCAACGCCGTCTTCTTCGGCCGGCCCGCCGTCGCGCTGCTCGGCGGCGTCGGCATGGGGCTGGTCGTTGTCCCGTACGCCATGTCGCTGCGGCGCGGATGAGGCTGCTGGCCGCGTGTGCGGCCGGGCTGGCCGCGCACGCGGCGGTCAACGCGCGACTGCTGCGCACGCCGACCGCGACCGCTGCGACCGCGCAGGTCTCGGTGC
>JAJAYV010000176.1 GCA_026786045.1 Frankiaceae bacterium
GACGAGCAGCCCGCCCGGGCACAGCGCCGCGGCCATGCTCGCGACAGCACCCGGTTCGGTGCCCTCGGCCAGGTAGACCAGCACGTTGCCCGCGGCCACCACCAGGTCGAACGGCTCCTGGGTGCAGAAGCGTGCGAGGTCCTCCGGCCGCCAGTCCAGCTCCGGTGCCCGCTCGCGCGCCACAGCGAGCATCGACGGGTCGCTGTCCACCCCCACCACGTCGTAGCCGCGGCGGGCCAGCTCGATCGCGACCCGCCCGGTGCCGCAGCCGGCGTCGAGCACCCGCGCGCCCGGCGGCAGCAGCGCAGCGACGTGGGCGGCCTCGCCGTGCACGTCGTGGCCGGACGCGGCCAGCTCGACGAACGCCTGGTCGTACGACGCCCCGCGCCCGCCCCCGGTCTCCTGCAGCCAGCGGCTCATGCGCGAAGGCTAGGAGAGTTCACCGCGGCGAAACACGTCGCCTCGCACTGTCACGGCGGCGAAACACGGACGACGCTGCGAGGAAGCACGCCGCGGCCACTGTCTCGGTCAGTCCCCACGACCGAGGAGAAGCATGGATCCCGAACTGATCGACGGCGCGAACACGGGCTTCGTCATGGTGTGCGCCTTCCTGGTGCTGCTCATGACGCCCGGCCTGGCCTTCTTCTACGGCGGCATGAGCCGGAGCAAGAACGTCCTCAACATGATCATGATGAGCTTCAGTGCCATCGCGGTCGTCAGCGTGCTGTGGGTGCTCTACGGCTACGCGCTGACGTTCGGCGAGGACCGCTCCGGCCTGATCGGCTTCAGCAGCGGACTGCTCGGGCTCAGCGACCTCACAAACAACGCCGTGTTCGGGGCGGTCGAGTCCGGCGCCGACGGGGTGATCAACACCTACGCGCTGCCCGACCTGGTGTTCGCCGGCTTCCAGCTGATGTTCGCGATTATCACCGTCGCGCTCATCAGCGGCGCCGTCGCCGACCGGATGAAGTTCGGGGCATGGCTGGCGTTCATCAGCATCTGGGTGACCATCGTCTACTTCCCCGTCGCCCACTGGGTCTTCGCCTTCGGCGTGGCCGAGGAGGGGGGCGAGGCGGCCGGCTTCGCGAACGGCTTCTTCGCCGCCGAGACCGGCGGTTGGATCGTCAACCGGCTGGGCGCCTTCGACCTGGCCGGCGGCACAGCGGTCCACATCAACGCCGGTGCGGCAGCGCTCGCCCTGGTGCTGGTGCTCGGCAAGCGCCGGGGCTTCCGCAAGGAGGCCATGCGGCCGCACAACCTGCCCTTCGTCATGCTCGGTACGGGCCTGCTGTGGTTCGGCTGGTTCGGCTTCAACGTCGGGTCGACGCTGGGCGCCACGGCGTACTCAGGTCTGGTCCTCATCAACACGCAGGTGGCCGCCGCCGCCGCGGTCCTGGCCTGGCTGCTCGTGGAGAAGCTCCGGGACGGCCACATGACGACGCTGGGCGCGGCGTCCGGCGCGGTCGCCGGCCTCGTGGCCATCACGCCCGCCTGCGGCTTCGTCAACGCCTACGGTGCGATCGCGATCGGACTGGTGGCCGGCGCCCTGTGCGCGGTCGCCGTCACCCTGAAGAACAGGCTCGGCTACGACGACGCTCTCGACGTCGTGGGCGTGCACCTGGTGGGCGGCCTGGTCGGCACGCTCATGATCGGGATCGTCGGCGACCAGACTCACACGCTCACCGAGAGCCTGGTCGACGGCGGCAGCCTGGGCCTGCTCGCGACGCAGGCCATCGCCGCTGGCGCGGTGCTGGCCTACTCCTTCGTCGTGACCTACGTCCTGGCGACGGTCCTCAAGTTCGTCATGGGCATCCGGGTCTCTGACGAGGAGGAGGTCCTGGGGATCGACCAGCAGACGCACGCCGAGACGGCGTACGAGATCGGTGGCGGCATCGGTGGCGGAAGCGGCACGGGCGCCCTGCCGGCCGGCGCGGCGCGGCCGTCCTCGGTGGAGGTGTCCTGATGCGCCTGGTCACCGGGATCCTCAAGCCGTTCAAGCTCGACGACGTCAAGACCGCCCTGGAGTCCTTCGGGGTGCAGGGCATGACGGTCAGCGAGGTGCAGGGCTTCGGCCGCCAGCGCGGCCACACCGAGGTGTACCGCGGGGCGGAGTACACCGTTGCCTTCGTCCCGAAGGTGCGCGTCGAGGTGCTCTGCGACGACGCCGACGCGGCCGACGTCCTGGAGGTCATCGCCAAGTCCGCCCAGACGGGCTCCATCGGGGATGGCAAGGTCTGGTCCACCCCGGTGGACGAGGTCGTCCGGGTCCGGACCGGCGAACGTGGAGCGGAGGCCCTCTAGTGAGACTCGTGACGGCGGTCGTCAAGCCGTTCAAGCTCGACGACGTCAAGGCGGCCCTGGAGGCCGCCGGCGTCCAGGGCATGACCGTCAGCGAGGTCCAGGGCTTCGGCCGCCAGCGCGGGCACACCGAGGTGTACCGGGGGGCGGAGTACTCCGTCGCCTTCGTCCCGAAGACCCGCATCGAGGTCCTCGTGGACGACGCCGACGCCACCCGCGTGGTCGACGTGGTCGTGCAGGCGGCCAGCACCGGCTCGATCGGTGACGGCAAGGTCTGGACCACCCCGGTGGAGGACGTCGTCCGCGTCCGCACCGGCGAGCGCGGGGCCGAGGCGCTCTGACGCACCTGCACGACACCGAGGGGCCGTACGCCACCGCGTACGGCCCCTCGGTCGTGCGATGAAGCAGCTCCGGGGCGAGCTGGCGGCCGGCCCGCTGACCGGCGCCGCGCTGCGGACCGCCCTGGTCGAGGGGTACGACGCCGAGCTGGCCGCGCTGCTCGGCGACCCGGGGCCGGGCATCGCGCTCGTGGCGGTCGGCGGGCTCGGCCGTCGGGAGGTCGCCCTCGGCAGCGACCTCGACCTGCTGCTGGTGCACGCCTCCCGGCCCGATGTGGCGGCGGTCGCCGACGCGCTCTGGTACCCGCTGTGGGACAGCGGCGTGGGCGTCGACCACTCGGTGCGCACGGTCGAGGAGGCGCTGGCCGTCGCGGCCGGCGACCTCAAGGCCGCGCTCGGTCTGCTCTACGCCCGGCACGTCGGGGGCGACGCCGCTCTGTCCGGCGAGCTACTCACCAGGACCCGGGCGGCCTGGCGCGCCGGCGCCCCCCAGCGGCTGCCCGAGCTCCGTGCGGCGGTCCTGGAGCGGGCGCGCACCGACGGGGAGGTCGCCTTCCTGCTCGAGCCCGACCTCAAGAGCAGCCGGGGCGGGCTGCGCGACGTGCACGCGCTGCAGGCGCTGGCCGCCGC
>JAJAYV010000177.1 GCA_026786045.1 Frankiaceae bacterium
AGCACCGCGGACGGGAAGACCTCGGAGCCGAAGATCACGGGGACCTTGCGCTCGCGGACCTGGTCGATGATCCGGGCGATCTCCTTGGGCTGCGGGTCCTCGAAGTTGCTCGGCTGGACCGCTCCGACGACCTGCCAGCCGTAGGTCTTGGCGAAGTAGGCGTAGGCGTCGTGGTAGGTCAGCAGCTGCTTGCCGCCGGCCGGGATCGTCGTCTGGTCGGACGTGAGCGCCTCGGACAGGGCGGTGGCCTTGGCGACGAACGCCATGTGGTTGGCGGTGTAGTAGTCGGCGTTGTCAGGGTCCTTGGCGACCAGCGTCTTGAGCACGACTTCGGCGTACTTGATGGCGTACGTCGGGTCGGTCCACAGGTGCGGATTAGGTTTGCCGTCCTCCTTCGGAAAGGAGAAGTCGTAGATGTAGTCCGACTCCGGCAGCACCTCGTCGCCGACCTTGACGATCTTCGCGTCCTCGGGGGCGTTCTCCTCGGCGAGCTCGAACGTCGGCTCCTCAAGCTGCAGGCCGTTGACGACGACCACGTCGGCCTGCTCCATCACCGCGGAGACCTGCGGCGGCGGCTCGAAGGTGTGGCTGTTGGTGCCTTCCGGCACGACGCCGGTGATCTGGGCCCGGTCGCCGACGATGTTGGCGACGATGGAGGTGATCGGGGCGACCGTCGACACGATCCGCAACGGCGCCTCGGATGCCACTTCGGCGCTCGTGGCGTCGTCGCCGGAGGACCCGCACGCCGAAGCCAGCAGGAGCGGGGCGAGGACAAGTTCGGCGCGGCCACGACGGGTCAGGGTCATGGCCGCAACCTATACGCACTTGCAAAAGACATGCAATAAGCCGGGACCGCTGTCCTCAGAGGGGCGCGAGTCGCTATGCCTCGCGGCGCGCCAGGGTCAGCGAGAAGTCGTCGGCCTCGTCCGTCCACGTCCGTACGGGAGTGAGGCCGGCGGCCCGCAGCTCGGCCTGCACGCCCTCGACGCGGAACTTGTGGCTGGTCTCTGTGAGCACCTCGGACCCGGCCGGCAGCGACCAGTCCAGGTCGAGTGCGTCGATGCGCACGGTGAGGTCCCGGCGGGCCCGCAGCCGCATCTCGATCCGCTCGGCGTCGGCGTTCCAGACTGCGACATGGTCGAAGTCGTCGGGGTCGAGGTCGGCGCCGAGCTCGCGCGCCAGGACGTCGACGACATTCTTGTTGAACGCCGCAGTCACCCCGCGCGCGTCGTCGTAGGCCGCGACCAGCCGGCCGGGGTCCTTGACCAGGTCGGCGCCGAGCAGCAGCGCGTCGCCCGGGTCCATGGCGTTGCACAGCCGCGACAGGAAGGCCGCGCGGTCGTCGGGGAGCAGGTTGCCGATGGTGCTGCCGAGGAAGGCGACCAGCCGCGGCGCGCCCTCACCGGGGAGCGGTCGCAGGTCGTCCTCGAAGTCGGCGACCAGGGCCCGCACTTCGACCGTGGGGTGCGCGGCGACGACGCGGACGGCTGTGTCGCGTAGCGGCTCCTCGGCCACGTCGAGCGGGACGTAGAGCAGCTCGCGCCCGCCGCTGGTCAGCGCCTCGAGCAGCAGGCGGGTCTTGCGGGAGTAGCCGGCGCCGAGCTCGACCAGCGTGGCAGCCTCGGACAGGGCGGCGATCTCGTCGGCCGAGGACCGCAGGATCGCCTCCTCGGTTCGGGTCGGGTAGTACTCCTCCAGCCGGGTGATCTCGTCGAACAGCAGGCTGCCCTTGTCGTCGTAGAACCACTTGGGCGGGATCGACGGCGGGTCCTGCGCAAGGCCTACGCGCAGGTCGGCTGCCAGCCGTTCGGCGGCGGTCACGTCGGGTGCGCCGGCAGGCGTCCGGCGGACCTCGACCGACCAGGGACGGCTGCTGTCCTGATCCCCGTCGGCCATCGAGGTCGCGGCGTGCTGAGCGGCGCTCATGCGCTGACCACCCATGCATCAACCGGGTGGTCCAACGCGAGGCCCTGGCCGGGCATCCGGACCGAGATCAGGTGGTCGAGCACCGGCACACGCAGCGCCTCGGGGAGCACGGCCTGCGCGGTGAAGTCGAGGATGGCGCGGCCGGTCTCGTTCGCCTGGTCGAGGCAGTCGTCGAGCCGCAGAACGCCGCGCAGCGTCGTCCGCTCGGCGGTCATGCCGACCTCGGCCAGCGCGTCGGCCAGGTCGTGCGACCACCACTGGCGATGGCCGCCGGTGTCGGGAGCCAGCGCGCCGGCCACCATGTTGAGGTCGCCGAGGGGGGCGAGCAGCATCACGAGCTCGCCAGCCGGCCGTAGTGCTGCGCGAAGACGGATGAGCACCGACGGGAGATCGACCGCGTAGTAGAGCGAGTGGACGGCGAGGATGACGTCGTAGCTCCTGAGGGCCGCGAAGGCGTCCGCGGTCCCGATGCAGGCGCCGGCGTCGACGCCCGGAACGGCGCCTACCCGCGACAGGAACTGCACCGCGCTCGGCTGGTGGGGGTCGAGCCCGTCGAGCCGCAGCGGCGCGGTGCGCCCAGCCGAGACCCGGGCCGCGACCTCGGCATCGAGCCGGCCATCTCCACAACCGACCGACAGCACCGCGGTGCGGCAGGGACGGCGCCGCAGTCGCGCGGTCAGCCAGTCGGCGATGACCGACCGCTGGGTGGATCGGTCCTCGAAGGCGGCGTGCGCGAGCGCGTAGCGCTCGGGCGTCAGGGCTGGCAAGGCTGAACGGTCCGGCAGGTCCAGCAGGGCCACCGGTAGGGCGGGTGCGGTCCGGGCAGGCACAGGGCTCCAGTCGCGGCCGCGGAAGTCGCGACCTAGGGTGGCGAGACAACACTACTTGCGAACAGATCGCACCTGCGGGGGAGTTGCATGACACGCGTGGACACCGCTCAGCGCAGCCTGCAGCACTGGACCGAGGCCGGCCGCGCGGAGATGGAGGCCTTCTACGCGCTGGCCACCGAGGACTACCGACAGCTCGTGCAGGCTGCCGACTGGCCGGGGCTGCTCGCGTCCCACGTGCACGACGACTGGCGTCTGCTCGACGTCGCCTGTGGCAGCGGCAAGTTCCCCGCCGCTCTGGTGCGCGACGCCGACCTGTCCACGCTGCCGCCCCTGCCAGTCGATCTGCTGGACCCGTCAGCCTTCTCCGTCGCTGAGGCCAAGGGCGTTCTCGCCCTGCCTTTCGTCGCCGGCCGCGAGCTGGTGGTCACGCTCCAGGACCTGCCGGCGGACCTGCCGCCGTACGACGTGGTCTGGGCGACGCATGCGCTTTACGCGCTACCGGTCGACGAGCTGCCCGTCGCGGCCGGCCGGTTCCTGTCGGCGCTCGCTCCCGGCGGGCTCGGCGTCGTGGCGCAGGCGACCTCGACATCTCACTACCTGGCCTTCTACGACGCCTACCGTGCGGGCATCGCGCCCGTGACGCCCTACACCTCCGCCGAGCAGGTGCGCGACGCCCTGACCGACGCGGGCGCCGACGTCCGCGAGCAGCGCATCCGCTACACCACCGGCACGAGCGACCGCGCGATCGCCGAGGGCTTCCTGCAGCGGTGCGCCTTCGATGACGCCGTCACGCTCGAGCAGATGGAGTCCGCGCCGATCCTCGGCGACTACCTGGCGGGCTGCCGCGACGGCGACCGCTGGACCTTCGAGCACGAGGTGGCACTGCTGTGGCTGTAGACAGCAACCCGCTGCTGCCCGAGGCCAACACGGCCGGCGGCATCGAGACCGAGTGGGCGGGTGACGACCAGCAGTGGTGGGACTGGTACGTCACGCTTGCCGAGAACCCATCCCTCGCAGGGCCGCTCGTCGACGGGCCGGGTTTGCCGGACGTTGAACCGGCCTCAGACGAGCAGGTCCGCGAGGCGCTGGCCGAGCCGTACGCCCTGACCGAGGAGCAGCGGTACGCCTTCGCCGGGCAGTCGTTCGTCAAGCTGCCCGGCGTCCTGCCGCCGGCGGTGGTGCACCGGCTCGCCTTGCGGCTCGAGGAGCTGCTCGTCGCCGAGCACGGCTCCAACACCGCCGGGCGCTTCATCGCGCTGGAGCAGATGTGGCTGCACGATCCGGTCCTTCGCGAGGTCGCCATGTCGCCGCGGCTCGGTGGGGTCGCGGCCGACCTGCTCGACGAGGACGCGGTGCGGATCTATCACGACAACGCGCTGTCGAAGGAGCCCGGCTGCGGCCGCACCCCGTGGCACCACGACGCCGAGCACTTCCCGTTGACCAGCACGCAGGTGGTCACCGCGTGGATGCCCGTGTCGGCGGTGCCGGCGCCGATGGGCCCGCTGTCGTTCGCCCGCGGCCGAGACCTGCGCACCCTCGTCGGCGACCTCGGCTTCGACAAGGTCGGAACGTCTTACGACGTGGAGGTCGCGCGCCGGTTCGCCGCAGCGGCCGTGCTGGTCGAGGACGGGCCGTACGACGTCGGTGACGTCTCGTTCCACTCCGCGCTGTGCTTCCACACCGCCGGCCCGAACCGGACGACGCAGCCGCGGCGGGCCCTCGCCACCACCTACCTCGCGGACGGCGTGCGCGTGGTCGACCGGCCGACCATGGTCAGCGGCGCCTGGCGGGACTTCCTTCCCGGCGTCGAGCCCGGCGGCCTTGCGGCGAGCCCTCTGAACCCGGTGGTCGGTCGGCGCGAGTCCTCCCGCTCCGCGTAGCCCCACCGCAACGCCGCCCTCAGCCAGCGACGCGGGACACGTCCAGGGTGTAGTAGCGGGCGACGTGGTGCGTCACCAAGCCCAACGTGCCGTAGTGCCGGGATGCGGCTTGGTTGCTCTCGTCGAAGTACGGCGTCGTGCTCAACCGTGTCGGGGTTGTTGCCGGCGGGCCGTGAATGTCCGTACATTAGGCCGGTGACCGGACCAGGAGGACCCGCAGCGCGCGTGGACCGCTCCGCCAGCGCCCCGCTGTGGCAGCAGCTGCTGTCGGACCTGCGGCAGCGGGTGTCTGCTGGCGAGTTCGCGCAGGCCTTCCCCGGTGAGCTGGCCCTGGTCGAGCAGTATGGCGTCAGCCGGCACACCGTCCGCGAGGCACTGCGCCACCTGCGCGCCGAGGGGACGGTCCTCGCCTCCCGCGGCCGCAAGCCCCGTCTCGCACCGGCCGAGGTCGAGCAACCGCTGGGCGCCCTGAGCAGCCTGTTCGACGCGGTCGAGTCGCGCGGCCTCGAGCAGCGCAGCGTCGTCCGGCGGCTGGACGTGCACGCCGACGGCGTGGTCGCCACCCGGCTCGGTCTGGAGGAGTCGGCGCCGCTGGTGCACCTCGAGCGGCTCCGCCTGGCCGGCGACGAGCCGCTCGCGCTCGACCGCACCTGGCTGCCGGCCGACCTCGCCCTGCCCCTGCTCGACGCCGACTTCACCCGCAC
>JAJAYV010000178.1 GCA_026786045.1 Frankiaceae bacterium
ATCGGCGGGCGGACGTTGTCGGCGCCGGTGGCGATGACGACGTCGGCGTAGTCGAGGCGCTCTCCGGAGGCGAGCAGCACCTGCTGTCGCTCGACGTCCAGCCCCGTCGCGGCCTGGCCGAGGCGCAGCGTGATGCGGTGCTCGTCGTAGGCGGCGGCGGAGCGCACGAGCAGCTTGTCGAGCGTGTCCTGGCCGGCGAGGTAGTCCTTGCTGAGCGCTGGCCGCTCGTACGGCAGCTCAGTCTCCTCGCCGAGCAGGACGATCTCGCCGTCGTACCCGGCCTCGCGCAGCGTCAGCGCGGCGGTCGCGCCGGCCAGGCTCGCGCCGACGACGACGACCCGGCCAGCCGCGGCAGAGCTCACTCGGGCACCTCGACGATGAGGGCCCCGTCGGCCAGCTCGGCGCGGTAGCAGCGCAGGGCGGTCTCCGCCGGGCCGGTGCGCACGGCGCCGGTCGCGATGTCGAACGCCGCGAAGTGGCAGGGGCAGATGACCGCGCCGTCCTCGACCTCGCCGCCGGCCAGGGAGCACTGCTTGTGGGTGCAGGTGTCGTCGAACGCGTACACCTTGCCGTCCTCGACGGTGACGGCGATGGTCTGGCCCTGCACGGTGGCGGTGGTCAGGTCGCCCGGCGCGGGCGCGACGAAGTCGGGGATGCGGTGGATGCTGAAAGCGGCGCCCCTTCGGGCACCGAACCGGCGGCAGGTCAGTGCCGGTCGGCTACGTGTCGTCGCTGGTCGTGGTCTCGCATCCGCACTCCTTGCACATGGTCTTCACCTCCTCCTGATCGCGTTCTCTGCGTCTGGCGTGGCGTCAGTGGCCAGCGGCGGGGGCGCGGACTGCCTTCTTGCCCAGCACGACCCCGAGGCCGATCATCGATGCGCCCAGGAACAGGTGCAGGAAGTTGTCCGCGATGTTCAGGGGCAGGAAGTTCGCGGCGCCGTCGAGATCGATGACGGTGCCGTAAGCGAACAGGACGAGGTAGACGGCGCCGCCGCCGAGTAGGAAGGAGCGGGCGCCGACGACGGACCTGGCGAGCACCAGGCCGATGACACCGAACAGGCCGTGGACGATGTTGTGCAGGACGCTGATCTGGAACAGCCCGAGGAGCTCGGCGTCGGACTCGCGACCGGCGAGCGACAGGTCGCTGTAGTCGGTGGTGATGCCCGGGACGAAGCCCAGGACGGCGACGAGCATGAACGTCGCGGCGACGGCGGTCGCAACGAGCTGGACGATCGGGCGGTTGCGCATGAGGTTCCTCTCGAGAGCCGCGGCTGCGGCGTCGTGGTGTTCATGAGGTGAGTGGCGGCCCGACCGCGGGTCTTACCTGCCGGGCCGGAACTTCTTCGGCGCCGCAGTCAGAGCCCCGGTCCGCCGGGCATGAAGCACCGGGCACTGCGACGAACGTCGCCGCTGCGGCGGGACGGGGGCAGGGGCGCTGCGTCCCCTCGACCCGGTGAGTGCATGCCGGCCGGCGGGTCCTCCCTGTGTCGCCGGACCGGGGACAGCTTCACGGGTCCAGGGGTAAGACGTCGCCGTCGAGGGCCACGAACACGGTGTGAGCGCCCTCGGGACCCGCCGGCCGGACGGACGGCAGGACCTCGTCCGGTGGCCGCGCGTATCTTGCCGATGTGGGAGTCGACCCGAAGCTGGCGGCCGCCGTCGCGGCAGACCTGAGCTGGGACCTGCACGCCCTGCTTCAGCTGGTCGACCGGGGCTGCCCGCCGCACCTGGCCGCGCGCATCCTCGCGCCGCTCGACGAGGGGCCCCGCCAGTGACACAGCGAGCAGGCACAGACGTCGACGTCGCTGCCCAGACGGGCCCGCAGCCGGCCGAGCTGGACGAGGACTCGGCCCGCTGGATGTCGTCGTTGCGTTCCACCGGCGCGCGGCGCGATCAGGCCGTCGCGGACCTCCACGCGCTCCTCCTGCGTGCCGCCAGGTTCGAGGCCGGACGCCGCGCCGGCGGCATGCCCGCCGCCGACAGGGACGACCTCGCGATGCAGGCCGCGGACGACGCGCTGATGCAGGTCCTCGGCAAGCTCGACACCTTCGAGGGCCGCAGCCGCTTCACCACGTGGGCGTACAAGTTCGCCATCTACGAGGCAGGGGTGAAGGCGCGCCGCCGCATCTGGCAGGACCGCGAGGTCACCCTGGAGGCCGAGTCGTGGTCGCTCATCCCCGACACGGGCTCGGGCCCCGCCGCCGAGGCGGAGGGCCGCGAGCTGCTGCACGCACTGGAGGACGGCATCCGTACCGCCCTCACCCCGCACCAGCGCAACGTCCTGGTCGCGCTCGCCGTCACCGGCGTCCCCATCGACGTCCTGTCCGATCGCCTCGGCACCACCCGCGGCGCGCTCTACAAGACGCTGCACGACGCCCGCCGCAAGCTCCGCGGGCACCTCGGCGATCAAGGCCTCGCGGTCCTGGCCGACGGCTACGTGAAGGAGACCCGATGACCGCCACGCCGCTGGCCGACACGCTGCGCCGGCTCCTCGGCCCCGGCAAGCCCGAGGTCACCTGCGAGACCTGCTTCGACCTCCTCGACCAGTACGTGGACGCAGAGGTGCTCGGCCAGGACGCCGATGCCGCAGGCCCCGGCCTGCGCGCACACCTCGACGGCTGCCCCGCTTGCGCCGACGAGAACGACACCCTCAGGGCGCTCGTCGCCTTCGAGTAGCCCGAACCGCCGCGATCGGCGCGAGCGCAGCCAATCCCGGACCGTGCTCACCGGCCGACCCAGCAGCTCGGCGATCTTGCGATGCCCGGTCCCGTGGGCGTCGGCGAGCAACCCAGTCCCGATCACCGCCGCGCTGTCCGCCCTGCGAGCCAGCATGAACGCCGGCAGCAGCACATGCGTCTGCGGACAGACCGAGCACGACGAACGCTGCGGCCGCGACCGCACCGTGGCGCCCTCACCCCGAACGCCCCGCGACCGCGCATGACCCCAAGGTCGGAGCTCGCCCTCACAGCCCGGGCAACGCAGATGCCCATTCCTCAAAAGCTTGTCGACCTCGAGCGCTTCCGTACCTAACATCAGCATGGGTGCCTCTCCAGCAAGCGACGGCCCTCCCTTCCGGCCAAGGAACGGGGAGGGCCGCTGCGTCAACAGAGACATCGTCACGCTCTCGTCGCCGAACAGAAAGGGCAACGCAACCGGGTCGCTCTTCTGAGGTGCCTCGCGTGTCGTGGACCACGACCAGACTATGTTGAATCTGGAAGGTGGCGCGATCAATGTCCCGGAAGTATCGGAAGTTCAGCCCGGAGTTTCGTGCTGAGGCAGTAAGAATGGTGATCGACTCGTCGCGGCCGATCGCGCAGGTCGCGAAAGAGCTCGGCGTGAACGACGGGACCCTTGGAAACTGGGTCAGCCAGTATCGTGCTGAGCATGCCGAAGACGAGCCCCCCTTGACCCCTGCTGAGCGTATCCAGCTCGCTGAGGCCCAACGTGAACTACGTGAACTTCGTATGGAGAACGAGTTCCTAAAAAAAGCCGCGGCGTACTTCGCCCAGGATCGGCGGTGACTGACGTGTACGAGTTCATCGATTCGTGCCGTGATGCCAACGCGAAGTACGCCTACCCCGTCAAGAAGATGTGCCTGTGGTCGGCGGTGTCGAGCTCGGGGTTTTTCGCCTGGGCCAGGCGGCCGCAGTCCGCGACCGCGGCCCGCCGTGAGCACCTCGCGACCCTGGTCGTGGCGATCTTCGACGTCTCCGACCAGACCTACGGCTACCGGCGCGTCCACGCCCAGCTCGCCCGCCAGGGCGAGCAGTGCGGCCCTGAGCTGGTCCGGCAGATCATGCGCGACGCCGGCCTGATCGCCTGCCAGCCCAGGCCCTGGCGGCACAGCCTCACCGAGGCTGATGGCCGCGAGCACCACATCCCGGACCTGCTCGAGCAGGACTTCCCCGCCGACGCCCCAGGCACCACCCTGATCGGGGACATCACCTACATCCCGACCTGGCAGGGCTGGCTGTACCTGGCGACCGTCATCGACGTCCACACCCGCATGGTCATCGGCTACGCGACCGGCGACAGCTACCGCACACCGTTGATCAGCGCGGCACTGCGGGCCGCGACCATCAATCACAAGATCGCGCCGAACGCGATCTTCCACAGCGACCGCGGCAGCAATTACACCTCGGCCGAGTTCGCCGCCACCATCAGCGATCCGGTTCCACTTCGAGGTCCCCGGCGGGAAGTGCAGGACAGTGATCTGCAGGCCGGCCTCGGTGGCGAACGCCGCGAGCTCGGTCTTCCACAGCCGCAGCCGGGACCCGTTGGAGCCACCACCGTCAGCGGTGATCA
>JAJAYV010000179.1 GCA_026786045.1 Frankiaceae bacterium
ACCTCTTGACCAGTCCCCGCGCACCCACCTGCCCAGCCACGCCGGGCCCCTCCCCTGCCGCCGGCCCGGGCCCCGGGCCGGACAGCACGCTAAGCGCGACCACCGACGAGCGCGAGCGAGTTCGCTGCCAGCGGCGAGCCGTCAGTGGCGGGCCCTGGGGAAGTCCGGCGCCCGCTTGCCGAGGAACGCCGCCACGCCCTCGGCGTACTCCCCGCTGCTCCAGGAGCCGGCGTAGACGGCGAGCACCTGCTCGTCCTCCGCCAAGGCACCGCGGGCGGCGCGGGCGACCATGTCCTTGCCGCCGACCAGCGAGACCCGGGCCCGGGAGGCCATCGTCGCCGCCAGCGCGTACGCCCGGGCCTCGACGGCGCCGGGCTCGACGACCTCGTGCACCATCCCGATGCGCAGCGCCGTCGCGGCGTCGAGCAGGTCGCCGGTCAGCAGGATCCAGCGCGCCCAGGCGGCGCCCACCACCTCGACCAGCCGGGCCGTGGACGGCAGCGCGTAGACGATGCCGAGCTTGGCGGGGGTGATGCCGAAGCGGGAGCCGGTCTCGCAGACCCGCAGGTCGCAGGCCAGCGCGACCTGGCTGCCGCCGCCGATGGCGAAGCCCTCGATGAGCGCGACGGTGGGCTTGCCGAACCCGATGATCGCCTGCTCCCCCGCCTCGACCGCCTCGCCGTAGAGCCGGGCCCCCTCGGGATCGGCCCGCAGCGTGGAGAACTCGCCGATGTCGGCACCGCTCGAGAACGGCCCGCCGGGGGTGCCGCGCAGCACGACGACGTCGCAGGACTCGTCCTGCTCCAGCGCCGGCATGAGCCGACCGAAGGCGTGCCACATCGCGTAGGAGATGGCGTTGTGCTTGTCCGGCCGGGTGAAGGCGACCGTCACGACCCCGCCGTCCCGGGTGATCGACAGGTGGGGGGCGGCGTCGCCGAGCACGGTCGCGAGGTCCATGCGCGGCATCCTTGCAAGCGGGACGGCAGGCCGGACGACCGGCTCAGCCCACGGCGCGGCGCCGCTCGGACGGCGGCGGTCCCGGCGGGGTGAGCGGGGGTGCGTCGGCGTCGATCGCGCGCAGCGACGCGAGGACCGCCTCCTTGGACCGGGCGCGGTAGGAGCCGGGCAGCGAGTCGAGCAGCACCCGCGCGTAGCCGGCCGTCGCCAGCCGCGGGTCGAGGACGGCGACGACCCCGCGGTCGCCGGTCGAGCGGATGAGCCGGCCGGCGCCCTGCGGGAGGAGCACGGCGGCGGGCGGCAGCGTCACCTCGAGGAAGCCGTTGCGGCCCGCGTCGGACGCCGCGGCCAGCCGCGCCTTGGACAGCGGGTCGTCGACGTGGCCGAACGGGATCCGGTCGAGCACCACGAGCTGGCAGGCCGAGCCGGGCGTGTCGACGCCCTGCCAGAAGGAGCGGGTGCCGAACAAGCAGGTCCGCGCGTCGGAGCCGAAGCGGTGCTGCAGCGCGCCGGGCGAGTCCTCGCCCTGCAGCAGGATCGGCAGGTCGGTGGCCGCCCGGACCGCCGCCGCCGCGCGCGCCGCCGCGGCCGTCGAGCTGAACAGCCCCAGCGTCCGGCCGCCGGCGGCCTGCACCAGCTCGACCAGTAGCGCGTCGACCTCGCGCGCCCAGGACACCGCCATCCGGCCGGGGTCGGGCAGGTCGCTCGCGATCCACAGCTGGCTCTGCCGCGGGTAGTCGAACGGGCTGCCGACGTCGAGGTGCCTCCAGCGCGGCGGTGGGTCCTCCTCGTCGGCGGCGAGCGCCTCGTCCTGCGCCGCCTTCTCGCGCGCGTCGTGGGTCTCTCCCTCGCCCGCGCCGACCGGCGACCCGGCGAGCCAGGTCAGCCCGAACTGGCCGGCGGCGTGCCGGAACGAACCGCCGAGGGTCAGCGTGGCGGAGGTCGCCACGACGGTGGTCTCCCCGAACAGGCGGCTCCCGAGGGCGCCGCCCACGCGCAGCGGCGACACCCGCAGCCGGGTCGCCCCGCCGTCGGCGGTGGCATAGACGGCGGAGGAGACCGAGGGGGTGCCGATCTCGTTCGCGGCCTCCATCACTGCGGTGAGCGACGCGCGCGCCCGCTCGCGGCGGGCCAGCTCGACGTCGTCGCCGGCCAGGTCGCCGGACGACATCTCCCGGGTGATCTCGGCGCACGTCGCCGAGGCCGCCGATGCGAGCAGCCCGAGCACGTCGTGGGAGTGGCTGTCGAGCGCCCGCACCCAGCCGGGCTCGAGCAGCTGCAGCACCCCCTCGAGCCCGTCGCGGGCCGACTCGAGCCGGGCCAGCGCCGGCTCCGACACCAGGTCGCCCGCGGCGCCGACCGCCCGGCGGACGTCGCCGAGCGCCAGCTCGTGCGACAGCGCGTCGGTGACCGAGTCGACGAACTCGTGGGCCTCGTCGAGCACCACCGCGTCGCGCTCGGGCAGCACCTGCACGCCGGTGAAGACGTCGAGCGCCAGCAGGGTGTGGTTGGCGACGACGACGTCGGCCTCCTTGGCCGCCTCGCGCGCCTGCTCCGAGAAGCAGTCCACCCGGTCCGGGCACTTGCTGCCCAGGCACTCGCGAGCGCTCACCGACACCTGCCGCCAGGCTCTGTCGGTCACCGGAAACGGCACCTCGTCGCGGTCGCCGCTCGCGGTCTGCTCGGCCCACTCCCTCAGCCGCACCACCTGCGTGCCGAGCGAGGACTGCTGTCCGTCGAACAGGCTGTCGCTCGGCTCGTCCTCGCGCGCCCCCGGCCCGCCGTGCACCTGCTGCAGGCAGATGTAGTTGCCCCGCCCCTTGGCCAGGGCGTACGTCGGGGTGCGGCCGAGGACCCCGGTCAGCGCCGCGACCAGCCGCGGCAGGTCCTTGTCGACGAGCTGGGCCTGCAGCGCCTTGGTGGCGGTCGCCACGACCACCCGCTTGCCGGACGTCAGCGCCGGGACGAGGTAGGCCAGTGACTTGCCGGTGCCCGTGCCGGCCTGCACGAGCAGGTGCTCACCGGAGCCCAGCGCGGTCGCGACGGCCTCGACCATCGCCCGCTGGCCCGGCCGCTCCTGGCTGCCCGGGACCGCGGCCAGCGCGGCGTCGAGCGCCGCCAGCGCCTTCTTCGACCGCACCCCTGCCACGCCGCCCCACGCTAGTGGCCGGGCGGGCGGCAGACTGCCGTCATGAGCAGGCTGTTGGTGGTGCACCACACGCCCTCCCCCGCCATGCAGGCGATGCTCGAGGCGGTGCTGGAGGGGGCCCGCGACCCCGAGCTCGCCGAGGTCGAGGTGGTCACGCGCGCGGCGCTCGGCGCGGGGCCGGCCGACGTGCTCGCGGCGGACGGCGTCCTGCTCGGGACGCCGGCCAACATCGGGTGGATGTCCGGCGCCCTCAAGCACTTCTTCGACGTCGTCTACTACCCGGTGCTCACCGAGATGGCCGGGACGCCGTACGGGCTGTACGTGCACGGCGGCGACGACACCACCGGCGCGGTCCGCAGCGTGGAGCGGATCGCGACCGGACTGTCCTGGCGGCCGGTCGCCGCACCGGTCAGCGTCACTGGAACGCCAGGACGCGGGGCGCGCGCCGCCCGGCGGGGGGGGGGCGGCCCCGGGGGGGGGCCGGGGGGGGGGGCGAGGGGGGGGGGGGGGCCGGGGTGGGGGGGGGGTTGGTTGTGTGGAGGCTGTGGCGGGGCCC
>JAJAYV010000180.1 GCA_026786045.1 Frankiaceae bacterium
CGGTTGCCCCTTCGTCGACGAGCGCGGGGTAGCCGCGCACGGCGCCGGACTGCACCTCGCGCGGCAGGGAGCCGACGTCCCAGCTGGTCAGGCCGGTGCGCTCGACGCGGGCCGAGGCCGACGACAGCGTCTCCTGCACCTTCGGCCGCAGCTGGGCCTTGAGCGCCTCGAGCTCCTTCCCCTCCGCCACCGGCCGGCCCTGGGCGTCCTCGACCCGGAAGGTCATGCGCAGGTGCGGGGGCACCCGCGACCAGTCCCAGTCCGCACGCCGGACGTCGACCCGGCGGGTGCCGAGCAGCTCGAGCTCGAGGGCGTCGAGCAGCGGCCGGGCGCGCGGTTCGACCACGGCGAGCACAGCGGCAGCGGTGTCGGGCGCGGGCACGCACCGCACGCGCAACGGCTTGGGCAGCGACTTGATGAGCGCGGTGACGAGCTCGTGCCGCAGCCCGGGCACCTGCCAGTCGAAGCCCTCGGGGCTGACCTGGTTGAGCACCGCGAGCGGGACGTGCACGGTCACGCCGTCGGCGTCCGAGCCCGGCTCGAACTGGTAGCTGAGCGGCAGCTGCAGGTCGCCCTGCACCCACACGTCGGGGTGGTCCAGCGCCGACAGGACGTCGGCGTCGTCGCTGACCAGGTCGGCCATCGTGAAGGTGAGCAGGTCGGGCGTCTCGTGCCGGGCCCGCTTCCACCAGGCGTCGAAGTGCCGGCCGCTGACGACCTCGGCGGGGATGCGCGCGTCATAGAAGTCGTACAGCGCCGAGTCCTCCACGACGATGTCGCGCCGGCGGGCCCGGTGCTCGAGCTCCTCGACGTCGTCGAGCAGCGCGCGGTTCGCGGCGAAGAACGGGTGGTGGGTGTCCCAGTCGCCCTCCACCAGCGCCGAGCGCAGGAACATCTCACGAGACAGCACCGGCGCGATCCGCCCGAAGTCGACCTTGCGCTGCGCGACGACCGGGATGCCGTAGAGCGTCACGCGCTCGTACGCCACGACCCCGGCGCGCTTGCGCTCCCAGTGCGGCTCGCTGTAGCTGCGCTTCACCAGATGGGCGCCGGCCCGCTCGATCCAGGCCGGGTCGATCCGCGCCGCGACGCGCCCCCACATCCGGTTGGTCTCGACCAGCTCGGCGGCCATCACCCAGCCCGGCGCCTTCTTGGCCAGCGAGGAGGACGGCACGATCGCCCAGCGCGCGCTTCGGGCGCCGAGGTACTCCCGCTTCTCGGTGTCGCGCAGCCCGACGTGGCTGAGCAGCCCGGCCAGCAGCGACATGTGCACCGCGTCGGCGCTCGGCGTCGAGCTGTCGAGCGACAGCTCCGCGCCGCGCAGCGCCCGGCGCAGCTGGCTGTGCAGGTCCTGCCACTCGCGCACCCGCAGGTAGTTGAGGAACTCCTTGCGGCACAGCCGCCGGAAGGCGCTGCTGGACAGCTCCTTCTGCTGCTCCTGCAGGTAGCGCCACAGATTGAGGTAGGCCAGGAAGTCCGAGGTCTCGTCGTCGAACCGCTTGTGCATCTCGGCGGCGGCCTGCGGCTTGTCCTGCGGCCGCTCGCGCGGGTCCTGGATCGACAGCGCGGCGGCGATGACGAGGACGTCGCGCACGCAGCCGTTCCGGTCGGCCTCCACCACCATGCGGGCAAGCCGTGGGTCGATCGGCAGCTGCGCGAGCGCCCGGCCGACCTTGGTGAGCCGCTGTCGCGGGTCGTCGCGGGCGGGGTCGATCGCGCCGAGCTCGACGAGCAGGTCGACGCCGTCCTTGACGTTGCGGCGGTCCGGCGGCTCGACGAACGGGAACGCCGCGATGTCGCCGAGCCCGAGCGCGGTCATCTGCAGGATGACCGACGCAAGGTTGGTGCGCAGGATCTCCGGGTCGGTGAACGCCGGCCGCGCGAGCAGGTCCTCCTCCTCGTACAGCCGGATGCAGATGCCGGGGGCGACGCGGCCGCAGCGGCCGGCGCGCTGCGTCGCCGACGCCTGGCTGATCGCCTCGATCGGCAGCCGCTGCACCTTGGTGCGCTGGCTGTAGCGGCTGATGCGCGCGGTGCCCGGGTCCACGACGTAGCGGATCCCCGGGACCGTCAGCGAGGTCTCGGCGACGTTGGTGGCGAGCACGATCCGGCGGCCGGGGTGGGGCGCGAAGACGCGGTGCTGCTCCGCCGCGGACAGCCGCGCGAACAACGGCAGCACCTCGGTCCCCTCCGGCACCGAGGCGCGCAGAGCGTCTGCGGTGTCGCGGATCTCGCGCTCTCCGGACAGGAAGACCAGGACGTCACCGGGGCCCTCGTCGGACAGCTCGTCGACCGCCTGCACGATCGCCTGCACCTGGTCGATGTCCTCGTCGACGACCGGCCGGTAGCGGACCTCGACCGGGAAGCTGCGGCCGGACACCTCGAGGACGGGCGCACCGCCGAAGTGGTCGGCGAAGCGCTGCGGGTCGATCGTCGCCGACGTGATGATGAGCTTGAGATCGGGTCGGCGGGCCAGGATCTGCTTGAGCAGACCGAGCAGGAAGTCGATGTTCAGCGACCGCTCGTGGGCCTCGTCGATGATGATCGTGTCGTAGCCGAGCAGGTCGCGGTCGCGCTGCACCTCGGCGAGCAGCACGCCGTCGGTCATGAGCTTGACCAGGGTGTCCTCGCCGACCTGGTCGTGGAAGCGGACGGTGTAGCCGACGGTGCTCCCGAGCGGACTGCCGAGCTCCTCGGCGATCCGCTCGGCGACCGAGCGGGCCGCCAGCCGGCGCGGCTGGGTGTGCCCGATCAGCCCGCGCACCCCGCGACCGAGCTCGAGGCAGATCTTCGGGATCTGGGTCGTCTTGCCCGAGCCGGTCTCCCCGGCGATGACGACGACCTGGTGGTCGCGGATCGCGGCGGCGATGTCCTCGCGCCGCTCCGACACCGGCAGCTGCTCGGGGTAGTCGATCCGCTCCGGGACCGCCGCGCGACGACGGGCCAGCCGCTCCTCGGCCGCGGCCAGGTCGCGCTCCAGACCGGCCAGCCGGCCGGCGTCCAGGGACCCCTTCAGGCGCCGCTGCAGGCGGGTCCGGTCCCGCAGCAGCAGGGGTCGGAGCCGCTCCTGCAGGTCCTGCTGCGCGGTCGTCATGCCGACGACCAGCCTAGGTGGCGCGGCGCTCCGGGCAGCGCGGGTAGGAGTAGGTGCCCTCGTGCACGACCTCGTGCTCGCCCCACGGGGTCCCGCACTTGTCGCAGACACTGGTGTCGGGCACCGGCTCGGCCGTGTCGTACGGCCCGACCTGGGCCGGGCCCATGATGGACATGAGGAAGCGGTTCCACCGCCCGCCCTGCGTCCGTTGCTCCGCCATGGCTCCTCCTCCGGTCTATGCTCCTCCTCCACCATGGTGCACCTGCACGCGGGGTTCGTCCGCGCCCACGGGGTAGGGGTTCGCCCGACGCACCATCGACGAAGGAGAACACCGTGGGACTGCTCAGCGGGCTGTTGAAGGCCGGGATCGCCAAGAAGGTGTTCGACGAGGCGCGCAAGCCGCACAACCAGGCCAAGGCCAAAGACCTCTTCCGCTCCGTGACGAACAAGGGCGGCGGGGGCGACGGCCGACCCGGTGGCACGACCGGTGGCACGA
>JAJAYV010000181.1 GCA_026786045.1 Frankiaceae bacterium
AGCGGCAGCGGGTCAACGCCGAGATGGACGGCGCGCACCACCGGTCGGTCGGGACCTGGGAGAGCGACGTCCTGCGCGCGAACGACGTCGTCATCGGCGAGGCGCACGATCGTATCCTGCTGCTGCGCTTCACCCGGGGGAACCTCCGGCACGACGGGGCGCGCGTCGCCGCGCAGCTGGCCGCCGTGCTGCTCTGAGCCGTCCGATCAAGATCTTCGGAGCTTCCACAGGACCCGGCTACTGGGGATCTTCCGATCATCGCCGGGTGGGCTGGGTGGGCCGGGTGGGCCGGGTGGGCCGGGTGGGGCGGGTGGGGGTCAGGTGAGGGACCACTCCTGGCCGCCGGGGGTGTCCTTGACGGCCACGCCGAGCCCGGCGAGCTCGTCGCGCAGCCGGTCGGACGCCGCGAAGTCCTTGCCGGCCCGCGCCGTCGCCCGCTCGTCCAGCAGCTCCTGCGCGCCCGGTGGGAGCTCCGTCGCGACGACCGGCTGGCCGACCTGTCGTACGAGGTCGAGCCCCAGCAGCGCGTCGCCCCAGGCGAAGGTCTCGAACTTCGCGCCGTCGGGCACGGCGGCGTCCTTCTCCAGCCGGCGGAGCACCTGCAGGGCGCGCGGGGTGTCGAGGTCGTCCTCGAAGGCCCCGAGCAGCTCGTCGGCGTAGGCCTGCGCGAGCGGCGCGGAGGGCGACTCGGCCCAGGCGGCGACGGCCGCGCGCCAGCGGTCGAGCGTGCGGGCGGCGCCGGCGATGGCGTCCCAGGACAGGTTGGCCTGCTGGCGGTAGCGCGAGGACAGGAAGGCCAGCCGCAGCGCGAGCGGGTCGTGCCCGCGCTCGACCACGTCGGAGACGAGCACGACGTTGCCCGTCGACTTGGCCATCTTGCGGCCCTCGAACAGCAGGTGCTCGCCGTGCGTCCAGTGCCCGACGACCTCGTGGCCGACGGCGCAGTTGCTCTGCGCCCGCTCGTCCTCGTGGTGCGGGAAGCGCAGGTCGATGCCGCCGGTGTGCAGGTCGAAGCGGTCACCGAGCAGGTCCAGCGACATGGCCGAGCACTCGACGTGCCAGCCGGGGAAGCCGAAGCCCCAGGGGGAGTCCCACGTCATCTCGCGGTTCTCGCCGGCCTTCTTCCACAGCGCCCAGTCGGCGTGGAAGCGCTTGCCGGTCGCCGCCGACTCGCCCGTGGCGCCGTGCCCCGCGCGCAGGTCCTCCAGCCGGTTGCCCGACAGGCGGCCGTAGCCGTCGTAGGACTCGGCGGCGAAGTAGACGCTGCCGTCGTCACCGACGTAGGCGTTGCCGGCGTCGATCAGCCGGCTGATCAGCGCGACCATCGCGTCGATCCACTCCGACGCCCGCGGGTACGCGTCGGCCGGGCGGACGTTGAGCGTGGCCAGGTCGCGGTGGAAGGCGTCCTCGTAGAACCGGGCGATGACGAACGGGCTCTTGTCCTCGAGCCGCGCCTGTGCGAGCAGCTTGTCCTCGCCGGAGGAGTCGATCGCGCTGTCGTCCTGCAGGTGGCCGACGTCGGTGATGTTCTGCACCAGCTTCACCCGCAGCCCGCGCCGCTCGGCCGTACGCCGGATGAGGTCGGTCAGCAGGAAGGTCCGCAGGTTGCCGACGTGGGCGTAGCGGTAGACGGTCGGGCCGCACGCGTAGACGGTGAGCAGTCCGGGGGTGCCGGGCACGACCTCGCGCACGGACTTGGTCATGGTGTCGGTCAGGCGCAGCACGTGCAGGAGGCTACGGGGCTGCTGATCGCGGGGCGCGGCTAGTTGAGCTGCGCGCGGGCGAGCCGGGCCTCGCGTCGCACCTGTTCGCTCGCCGCCTCGTCGACGTCCTCCACCGCCATCGCGTAGAGCTCGAGCTCCTCGGCGCCGGCCAGGTGCCGGCCGAGGCGTACGAGCAGCTCGCCGCGCTCGCGGCGCAGGTCGAGCGGGTGCTTGGGCAGCAGCAGCGACAGCTCGACCGCCCACAGCCGGGTCCGCGCGGCCTCCAGCGACGGCGCCTGCCGGGTCGTCAGCACCCGCACGTTGGTCAGCAGCCGCAGCAGGACGTCCGCGGCGGGCAGCGGCGCGAGGTCGGCCGCCAGCAGCGCCCGGCCGGTCGTGGCCTGCACCCGGTGCTCCACGTCGCTCAGCGTCAGCAGCCGGCCGCCGGCGAAGGGGTCTACGAGCACGTGCTCGTCCTCGGGATCGCCGATGCCGACGACGACGTGGCCCGGCAGTCCGACGGCGTACGCCCGGACGTCCAGGCGCGCGGCGACCTCCAGCCAGACGACCGAGAGCAGGAGGGGCAGGCCACGGCCGCGGCGCAGCACCTCGTGCAGCAGCGAGGAGCGCAGGTCCGCGTAGTCCTCGGCGAAGCCGGCGAACCCGGCCTGCTCGCCCAGCGCGACCCGCAGTCCCTCGGCCGCCGCGCGCACCCCGCCGTCGCGCGGGACGTGCGGGCGGGCGGTGGCGGTCAGCGCGTCGAGCACGGCCAGCGGCCGGTCGACGTCGAAGGAGCGCTCCACCTCGCCGCCGATGAGCAGGCAGGCCAGCCCGAGGTCGAGCGGCTCGCTGCGGACCACCTCGGCGAAGCGCTTACGGGTCGGCGGCGGCCCACTACGCGGCGGCCCACCAGCCGACGGACTGCTCACCGGCGCGCCGGGGCGGGCGGGACGGTCTTGCCCGCGACGACGTCGGCCCGGTCGACGGCGTGCTCGACGCCGTGCCGGTCGCGCACGACGACGGTCGCCCCCCAGGCGAGCAGCTCGCCGAGCAGGTCGCCGAGCTTGCCGTCGGAGAGCCGGCGCCGGACCACCACCCGGGCACCGACGTCCGCGGCGCTGAGCGTGCGGGCGTAGCTCACCCCGGGTAGGTCTTCCGCCGTCACATCGGCGACACTAGAGCGACCGCACCTGAGAGGACCCCGCTGTGACGTACGTGATCGCTGAGCCTTGCGTCGACCTGAAGGACAAGGCCTGCATCGAGGAGTGTCCTGTCGACTGCATCTACGAGGGCAAGCGATCGCTCTACATCCACCCGGATGAGTGCGTCGACTGCGGTGCCTGCGAGCCGGTCTGCCCGGTCGAGGCCATCTTCTACGAGGACGACACCCCCGCGCAGTGGAAGGACTACTACCGCGCGAACGTCGACTTCTTCACCGAGACGACCACCATCGGCAGCCCGGGCGGTGCGAGCAAGGTCGGTCCCGTCGACCTCGACCACCCGGTGATCATGGCCGTGCCGCTGAACCAGAACATCGAAGGCCACTAGGGCCTTGACGCGTGCCGCCGCGCCGTCCGCCCGACCGGGGTGGGCGGCGCGCAGCCGTCTGCCCGAGTTCCCCTGGGACCGCCTGGCGCCGTACGGCGACCGGGCCCGTGCCCATCCCGGCGGCATCGTCGACCTGTCGATCGGCACCCCGGTGGACTCGACCCCCGAGGTGGTGCAGGACGCGCTGCGGGCGGCGGCCGACGCGCCCGGCTACCCGCTGACGATCGGCACCCCTGAGCTGCGCGCGGCGCTGGTCGGCTGGGTCGGCTCCCGGCTGGGGGCGCAGGTGACCGCGGCCGAGGTCGTCCCCTCGATCGGCAGCAAGGAGCTCGTCGCGCTCCTTCCGTCGCTGCTGGGCCTCGAGCCGGGGACCGAGGTCCTCATCCCGTCGCTGGCCTACCCGACCTACGACGCCGGTGCGCGGCTGGCCGGCTGCGTGCCGGTGCCGATCGAGGACCCGACGACCGCGGACCCGTCCCGCGTCGGGCTGGTCTGGCTGAACTCCCCGTCGAACCCGACCGGCGAGGTCTGGTCGGCCGAGCGGCTCCGCGCGGTCGTCGACTGGGCCCGCTCGCACGGGATTCTCGTCGCCTCCGACGAGTGCTACCTCGAGCTGGGCTGGACCGCCGAGCCGGTCAGCGTCCTTGACCCGGTGGTGTCCGGCGGCTCGACCGAGGGGCTGCTCGCCGTCCACTCGCTGTCCAAGCGGAGCAACCTGGCCGGCTACCGCGCCGGGTTCACCGTCGGCGACGCCACCGCGATCGGCGCGATCACCGAGGCACGCAAGCACCTCGGCCTGCTCGTGCCGGCGCCGGTGCAGGCCGCGCTGGTTGCGGCGCTCGGCGATGACGCTCACGTCGCCGCGCAGAAGGCGCGCTACGCCGCCCGGCGCGACGTGCTGCTGCCCGCGGTCGAGGCGGCCGGCTTCACGGTGTCGCACTCCGAGGCCGGGCTCTACCTGTGGTGCACCCGCGGTGAGGACTGCTGGGCGACGGTCGACGCGCTCGCGGGCGTCGGCGTGCTGGCCGCGCCGGGGGCGTTCTACGGCGAGGCGGGGGCGCGGCACGTCCGCTTCGCGCTCACCGCGACCGACGAGCGGATCGCCGCGGCCG
>JAJAYV010000182.1 GCA_026786045.1 Frankiaceae bacterium
CGGCGGGCTGTCACCAGCGCCAGGACGACCAGCAGCACGCCGGCGGCGGCCAGGACGACGACGCCGGTCACGCCGCGCTCCGCGCCGCCCGAGCCAGCCGCTCGGCCCGCACGCCCAGCACGCGCGTCGTGAGCGCGCTGCCCAGCCACAGCGGCAGGACGGCGGCGCGCGCGAACAGCCCCTCGACCACGACGCTGACGCTGATGTCGCTGCCGCCGCGCGCCAGCGGCACGATCTCGAAGGTCAGCCGCTCGACGACGCCAGGCGCCGCGTGGACCCGCAGCACCAGCCGGCAGCCGGGGACCGCCTCGAGCACGTCGATGGGGACGGCCAGCGACGCGAACCGACTCACGCCCATCAGCACCTGGCCGGTGGCGACCGGGCCGTCGCCGCCGCGCACCCGCTTCAGGACCAGCTCGAACTCCGGCCAGCGGGCCGGCTGGCCCAGGACCTCCCAGACCTGGCTGGTTGAGGCCGAGGTGCGCACCCGCTGGCTGAGCCTCACGAAGCAACGGCGAGGCCGAGCCGGCCCCAGATGTCGCGGGTCGCGGTCGACCGGTTGAGGGTGATGAAGTGCAGGCCGGGGGCGCCCTCGTCGAGCAGCCGGCGGGACAGCTCGGTCGCGACCTCGACACCGATCTCGCGCACCGCGGCGGGGTCGTCCTGGACGGCGTGCAGCCGGTCGGCCAGCTCGGCCGGGAACGCCGCATTGGACAGCTGGGCCATGCGCTCGATCGACCGGACGTTGGTCACCGGCATGATCCCCGGGATGATCGGCACGTCGCAGCCGGCCGCCGCGACCCGGTCGCGCAGCCGCAGGTAGTCCTCGGCCCGGAAGAAGAACTGGGTGATGGCGAACTCCGCGCCGGCCCGGCACTTCTGCACGAAGTGGGCCACGTCGCTGTCGAGGTCGGCCGAGCGCGGGTGCTTCTCCGGGAAGGCGGCCACGCCGACGCAGAAGTCACCGGCGCCGCGCACGAGCCGGACCAGCTCCTCGGCGTACTCCAGGCCCTGCTCGTGCTTGCGCCACTCGCCCATCGGGTCGCCGGGCGGGTCGCCGCGCAGCGCGAGCACGTTCCGGACGCCCGCGGCCGCGAGCGACCCGACGATCCGACGCAGGTCGGCGACCGAGTGGTCGACGGCCGTCAGGTGGGCCAGCGGGGTGAAGGTCGTCTCGGTGGCGATGCGCTCGGTCATCGCGATGGTCCGGTCGCGGGTGGAACCACCGGCGCCGTAGGTGATGGAGACGAAGTCGGGCTTGAGCGGCTCGAGCTCGCGCAGCGCCTGCCAGAGCTGGCGCTCGCCCTCGTCGGTCTTGGCCGGGAAGAACTCGAACGAGAACAGCCGCCGACCGGTCGCGAGCGTCTGGCGGATCGTCGGCTCGGTCACCCTCCCAGGCTAGCGGCGGGGTGCCCAGCCTGCTGGCAGCCCGTACCCTCCGCGGGCATGGACACAGCCCATGCCCCGGGCCCGCTCGACGCTGCCGACCTCCGGCAGCGCGTGCAGAAGGCCCTGAACGCCTTCGTGACCGGTCAGCTGCCGCTGCTCGACCACATCTCCGAGGAGCTCAGCCCGCTCACCGACGCGCTGACCGACCTGCTGGCCGGCGGCAAGCGGCTGCGCCCGGCCTTCGCCTACTGGGGCTACCGCGGCGCCGGGGGCGAGGACGGCGAGGAGATCGTGGAGGCGGCCGCCGCGCTCGAGCTCTTCCAGGCCTGCGCACTCATCCACGACGACGTCATGGACGGCTCCGACACCCGCCGCGGGCAGCCGGCCGTCCACCGCCGGTTCGCCAGCCTGCACCGCACCGAGTCGTGGACCGGAGACCCCGAGTCCTTCGGCATGGGCGCGGCGGTCCTGCTGGGCGACCTGGCGCTGTCCTGGTCCGACGAGATGCTCAGCCGCTGTGGCCTGCCGCCCGAGCGGCTGCTCGCCGGCTGCCGGGTCTACGACGACATGCGGACCGAGCTCATGGGCGGCCAGTACCTCGACCTGCTCGAGCAGGCCCGCGGGGGCGGCTCGGTCGAGCGCGCGCTGCGCGTGGCCCGCTACAAGAGCGCCAAGTACACGATCGAGAAGCCGCTGCACCTCGGGGCAGCGCTGGCCGGCGCCGAGCAGGAGGTCCTCGACGGCTACTCCGGCTACGGGCTGCCGCTCGGCGAGGCCTTCCAGCTTCGCGACGACGTGCTCGGCGTCTTCGGCGACCCGTCGGTGACCGGCAAGCCGGCCGGCGACGACCTGCGCGAGGGCAAGCGCACCGCGCTGGTCGCCATGGCGCTCGAGACCGCGAGTCCGGCGCAGGCCGCGGCGGTCCGCCGCCACCTCGGCGACCCGCACCTGTCGGCCGACGGCGTCGAGGTGCTGCGCGACGTGTTCACCGAGACGGGCGCGGTGACCCGCATCGAGGCGCTCATCGACGAGCTCATGGACGACGCACTCACCGCGCTGCAGGCCGCTCCGGTGGCCGAGGACGCCCGCACCGTCCTCCAGGAGCTCGCCACGGCCGTGACCTGCCGGACCCTGTAGCCGCACGTAGCCTGGGGCGCGTGACGACCCCGGCCCACGCCACCCTGGCGAACAACGATCCGTGCTGGTGCGGCAGCGGCCGCAAGTACAAGCGCTGCCACCGGCTGGCCGACCTCGACCCCGAGCGCGCGGTCCGCGCCCAGGCCGAGCGCGAGCAGGCCGAGCGCCGCGCGGCGATGTTCGTCCGGCCGGGCAGGCTGTCGCCCCGACGCGAGGTCCCCGCCCACATCCCGCGGCCCGACTACGCGCTCGACAAGCACGGCCGCCCCAAGCACCGCGACAGCGGCCGGCCCAAGGACGCCGAGACCATCGCGCTCATGCGGGTGGCCTGCAAGGCCGCCGCCGAGGTGCTGCAGGAGGTCGGCGCGGCGATCCGTCCGGGCGTCACCACCGACGAGCTCGACCGCATCGCCCACGAGGGCTGCATCCGCCGCGGCGGCTACCCGTCCCCGCTCGGGTACGGCGGCTCGGTCATGCCGTTCCCGAAGTCGCTGTGCACCAGCGTCAACGAGGTCATCTGCCACGGGATCCCGGACTCGACCGTGCTCAAGGACGGCGACATCGTGAACTGCGACGTCACGATCTTCCTCGACGGGGTGCACGGCGACACCAACGCGACCTTCCTCGTCGGCGAGGTCGACGAGACCTCGCGCCGGCTCGTCTACGTCACCCGCACCAGCCTCGACGTCGGGATCGCCGCAGTCCATCCCGGCGGCAAGGTGCGCGATATCGGCAAGGCCATCCAGAGCTACGCCGAGGGCGAGGGGTACGGCGTGATCCGGGCGTTCGTCGGCCACGGCGTCGGCCGCAGCTTCCACAGCGACCCGCAGGTCTTCCACTACGACAACCCGGCCGCCCGCGGGGACATCGTGCCGGGGATGACCTTCACCATCGAGCCGATGATCTCGATCGGCGACTGGCACCACGAGATGTGGGAGGACGGCTGGACCGCCGTCACCGCGGACCGCTCGCGCACCGCCCAGTTCGAGCACACGCTGCTCGTCACCGACACGGGCGCCGAGGTACTGACGCTGGTCTAGCTGGTCGCGCTCCACTCGGCCGTGCGCTGCGGGTCTGCCTGGGCCAGTGCGTCGCGTACGCCCACTGTCGGCAGGTCCGCGCCGTAGACCGGCGTGCCCGGCTGCTGGCGCCAAGAGTCGTCGAGCGACCCGGCGTCGACCCCGTCGAAGCCGAGCTCGTCGAGCAGCGCGATGATGACGTCCTTGGCCTCGCCGTCGTCGCCGGCGACCGGAAGCGCGATCCGCTCCGGGTCACCGGGCGGGCGGCCGTGGCTGAGCAGGTGCGCGGCGTAGATGCCGTTGAACGCCTTGACGACGGGCACGCCGAGCTGGTCGGACACCCAGCGGCTCTCGGTCATCCCCTCCTCGATCGCGTCGATCCGGCCGTCGCGCTGCTGCGGGTAGTAGTTGCCGGTGTCGACGACGACCGCGCCGTCCGCGGCCCGGTCGAGGACGCCGGCCGGCAGGTCGGGCACCCGCTTCTGCGGGACGGTCACGATGACGACCTCCGCGCCGTCCGCGGCCTGCTCCACGGGCACGGCCCGCGCCCCGGTCTCGGCGACGAGGTCCGCGAGGGTCTGCGGCCCGCGCGAGTTCGCCACCGCAACGTCGTGGCCCAGGGCGGTCAGCCGCCGGGTGAGGTTGCCGCCGATGTTGCCTGCTCCGATGATCCCGATCTTCATGCCGACTGCAACCAGCGTGTACGCCGGGCTAGTCCCGCGGCCGACCAACCGCCGGGCAAGATCTTCGGGGCTTCCCCAGTAGCGGGCGCCGGTGGATCCTCCGAAGATCTTTTCGCCGGGCGGCGGGGACCTCCTGCCGGACCTACGATCAGCGGCGTGAAGACCGTCTCCGGCAAGACCGACCGCGTTGTCATCGTCGGGGCGGGCCTCGCCGGCCTGTCCGCCGCCTTGCGGCTGACCGGAGCGGGCCGGGAGGTCACGGTCCTGGAGCGCGAGGCGGTGCCCGGCGGGCGCAACGGCCTGCTCGAGGTGCCCTCTCCCGCAGGCGACGGGACGTACGCCTTCGACACCGGCCCGACGGTGCTGACCATGCCCGACCTCATCGCTGACGCGCTCGACTGCGTCGGCGAGAAGCTCGAGGACTGGCTCGAGCTCGAGCCGGTGGACCCGCTCTACCGCGCCTACTACCCCGACGGCTCGACGCTCGACGTCAAGGCCGACAGCGGCGCGATGGCCGACGAGGTCGAGCGCGTCTGCGGACCGGCCGAGGCCAAGGGCTACCTGGAGTACGTCGACTTCGTCTCCAAGCTCTACCGCTACGAGATGCAGGACTTCATCGACCGCAACATCGACTCGCCCTTCGACCTGCTGACGCCGAACCTCGCTCGCCTGGCGGCGATCGGCGGCTTCGGCAAGCTCGCGCCGAAGGTCAACAGCTACCTCAAGGACCCGCGCACCCAGCGCGTCCTGTCTTTCCAGTCGATGTACGCCGGGCTGTCGCCGTACGACGCGCTGGCCATCTATGCCGTCATCGCCTACATGGACTCGGTGGCGGGCGTGTTCTTCCCCAAGGGCGGCATGCACGCCGTGCCGCGGGCGCTCGCGGGCGCGGCCGAGAAGCACGGCGTCGACCTGCGCTACGGCACCAGCGTGAAGCGGGTGCTCGTCGAGCACGGCCGCGCGGTCGGTGTCGAGACCGAGGACGGCGAGTGCATCCCGGCCGACGTGGTCGTGCTCAACCCCGACCTGCCAGTCGCCTACCGCGACCTGCTCCCGCCGGAGGCAACCCCGCGCCGCGTGAAGTCGCTGGACTACTCGCCGTCCTGCTTCCTGATGCTGGCCGGCTCTACCCAGGCCTACTCGAAGATCGCCCACCACAACATCCACTTCGGCAAGTCGTGGCGCGGCATCTTCGACGAGCTCATCGACCAGAAGTCGCTCATGAGCGACCCGTCGATCCTGGTCACCAACCCCAGCCGCACCGACCCGTCGCTGGCGCCGGACGGGAAGCACATCTACTACGTGCTGCTGCCGACGCCGAACACCACGGCCGGGATCGACTGGGACGTCGTCGGTCCGCGCTACCGAGAGGAGGCCGTCGCCCGGCTGGAGGCGATGGGCTACGTCGGCTTCGGCGACGGAATCGAGGTCGAGGACATCACCACGCCCGCCGACTGGCAGCGCCGCGGCATGGAGGTGGGCGCGCCGTTCGCCGCCGCGCACTCGTTCTTCCAGACCGGGCCCTTCCGGCCCGGCAACCTGGCGAGCAAGGTCGAGGGCGTCGTGTTCGCCGGGTCCGGGACCCAGCCGGGCGTCGGCGTGCCGATGGTGCTCATCTCCGGTCGGCTCGCCGCCGAGCGGATCCTTGGCAAGGACAAGGGCTACCGCTCGCGCGCGATGCGCCTGGCCACCCCCTCCCCGCTCGCTCAGTAGCGTTCGGGGCATGACCCCCCGCCGGCTGCTCGCGGCCGGCACGCTCGGCAGCGCGCTGGTCGCCGTCGGGGGCGGGGGGTCGGGCGCGCTGCCGCCC
>JAJAYV010000183.1 GCA_026786045.1 Frankiaceae bacterium
AGGCCTGGCGGGTGCTGCTCGACGTGGAGCGGGTGGCGCCGTCGCGGCGGTCGCGACCTACGACGGCCGGCCACGCAACCCGGTCCTGCTGGACCGCACCACCTGGGCGGGCGTGGCGGAGGCGGCGAGTGGGGACGACGGTGCGCGCAGCTGGCTGCGCGCCCACCCCGACCTCGTCACTGCGGTCGACTGCACCGACGTCGGCGCCCCCGACGACCTGGACACCCCGCAGGACCTGGCAGCACTACGACACGCACCACCGAGAGAGGCAGTCCGATGAAGCTCGAGAACCGGTTCACCGTCCCCGTCCCCGTCGAGGAGGCGTGGAAGGTCCTGCTGGACGTCGAGCGCGTCGCCCCCTGCATGCCGGGGGCGACGCTGACGAAGTTCGAGGGCGACCACTTCGAGGGCACCGTGAAGGTGAAGGTCGGGCCGATCAACCTCACCTACGGCGGCAAGGCGTCCTTCGTCTCGAAGGACGACGCCACCCACGTCGCCGTCATCGACGGCAGCGGCAAGGAGACGCGGGGGACCGGCACCGCCAAGGCGCTCATCACCTGCCGCCTCATCGACAAGGGCGACACCACCGAGGTCGAGGTCGACACCGAGCTCAACGTCACCGGCAAGCCCGCGCAGTTCGGTCGCGGCGTGCTCGCCGACGTGAGCGGCAAGCTGGTCGACCAGTTCGCCGCCTGCCTGTCCGAGGAGATCCGCGCGGGCACCCCCGCGCCGGTCGAGGAGCCCGTCTTCGCCTCCGTGGCAGGCGATCTCGGCAGCCCCGACGGCACCCCGCCGCCGCCGCGCGTGACCACGCCCGTGCCGCCGCGCAAGCCGGCGGAGGCGATCGACCTGCTCGGCACCGCCGGTGCGCCGGTGCTCAGGCGCCTCGCGCCGGTGGTCGCCGGCTTGCTCGTGCTCGTCTGGCTGCTCCGCCGGCTCGCCCGCTGAGGCGGGTCAGGCGCCGGTGATCAGGGCGCGGTAGAAGCCGATCCCACGGCCCAGCGCGGCGATCGACAGCCGCTCGTCGGCCGCGTGGATCGTCGCCAGCTCCTCGGCGCTGAGGTCGAAGGGCATGAAGCGGTAGACGCTGTCGCTGATCTGCGCGAAGTGCCGCGCGTCGCTGGCCTGCACCATGACGTACGGCGTGACGGTGGCGTCCGGGTAGACCGCGCGCACCGCCCGTGAGACCAGCGCCCACGGCTCGTGGTCGGTGCGCGAGACCGGCGAGGGGTCGTTGCCGTGCACGACGCGCAGGACGACGCTCGGGTCGTCCACGACGCGGCGCACGTGCTCGACGGCGGAGGTCACCGTCTCGCCCAGCGCGATCCGGATGTTCGCGTTCGCCCGCGCCCGCGTGGCCAGCACGTTCGACGCCGGGCTGCCCTCGAGCTGGGTGATGGCGACGGTGGTGCGCACCAGCGCATTGCCCTGCCGGCTCGAGCCGGCCAGCACCCGCGCGAGCACCGGCCGGAGGGCGGCCGCGTGCGCGAAGAGCGCGCGGTGGGCGCCGCGCGCCTGCCGACCCACCGTGTCGACCATCTGCAGGACGACGTCGTCGAGCCGGGCGGGGAAGGGGTCGTCGTCCAGCCGAAGCACCGCTCGCGCGAGCCGCGCCGTGGCCCCGCCCGGCGCCGGCGCGGACGCGTGCCCACCGGCGTCGGTGGTGGTCAGCTCGAGGTCGAGCATCCCCTTCTCGGCCAGCCCGACGACGGCGATCGGGCCGTCGACGCCGGGGAAGACGCCGCTGACGACCGCGCCGCCCTCGTCGAGGACCGCCCACGGCTGCACCCCGCGAGCGGTGAGCGCGGCCACCGCCAGCGGCGCGCCCGCGCCGAACACCTCCTCGTCGTGGCCGAAGGACAGGTAGACGTCGCGCCTCGGCACCGAGCCCTGGGCGAGCAGCGACTCGACCGCCTCGGCGACGGCGACGAGCGAGCCCTTGTCGTCGAGCGCACCGCGGCCGTGCACCAGCCCGTCGGCGATCCGGCCGCTGAACGGGTCGTCGCGCCAGTCCTGGCCCTCGACGGGCACGACGTCGTAGTGGGCCATCAGCACCAGCGGCGGGGCGTCGGAGCCCGACGGCCAGCGGTAGAGCAGCGCGCCGGTGCCCAGAACCTCGCGCTCGAGGGCTGCGTGCAGCCGCGGGTAGAGCGCGGCCAGCTCCTCGCGGAAGCGCGCGAACGCCGCCTCGTCCACCTGCTCGGGGTCGCGCGAGGAGATCGTCGGGATGCGCACGAGCCGGGCCAGCCGCTCGGCGGCGGCGGCCGCGTCGACCGGTCCCGGGTCGGGCTCGGCGCCCGCGGGTGCGGGGACGAACGCCCGGACGCGCCGGGCGGAGGCGGCTGCCGCCGCGGCCGCGAGCAGGCCGAGGGCGCGCCTCACAGCACGATCCCCGCCTCGGGGGCGGGGTCGGCGAACGCCAGCCGCGGGACGAAGACGAGCGAGGCGGCAGCGACCAGCCCGGTGACGCCGCAGATCGTCCACACCCACAGGTAGCCGCTCATCGAGCCGGCCGTGCCGACCGAGCCGTCGGCGAGCAGTGGGGCTCCCGAGGCGAGCACGAGCGCGAAGACACAGGAGGCGAAGGTGCCGCCGATGACCTTGGTGGTGTTGGTGAGCCCGGTCGCCACGGCGGTGCGCCCGACGGGAGCGGCGGCCGCGGCGGCTGCAGGCAGGGCGGCGACGAGCGCGCCGCTGCCGAGGCCGGCCACCGTCATGCCGGTCAGCACCTGCAGCAGCGAGTCGTGGAACGGCACGAGCAGCAGGTAGCCGGTGCCCACGAGCGAGGCCGCGCCGATGAGCGTGCGGCGCGGGGAGGTCAGCCGCGACACCCGCGCGAAGGCCAGTGCTCCGGTCAGCATCGAGACCACGTAGGCGCCGATGACGTACGACACGGTGGCGGCGGTGAGCCCGAGCCCGTAGCCGTACACGTCGGGGTTGGTGCGCGCGAAGGTGGACAGCGGGCCCTGTGCGCCGAGCACGCTGACGCCGAACAGCCCGGCGGTGAGCAGGACCGGCCACAGGGCGGGGCTGCGCAGCACCCGCAGGTCGACGAGCGGGTCGGCCTGGCGCAGCTCGTGGCGGGCGAAGGGCCAGACGATCAGCAGCCCGCCGGCGACGAGCAGCCACGGCCACACGGCTCCGGCGCCGTTGGTCCGCACCAGCGTCAGGCCGCCGGTGACCACGAGCATCGTCAGCGTCAGCAGCACGACGCCGCCGGGGTCGATGCTGCCGGGCGCGCGGGTCGCGCTCTCCTGCACCTTCGTGAGCACGACGACGAAGACGGCGACGACCAGCAGCGCCGGCAGCAGCAGCACCAGCTCGAGCCGGTCCACGAGCAGCGTGCCGGTCAGGCCGCCGGCGAGCGCGCCGACGATGGCGCCGGCCTGCAGCGCCGCGACGATCAGGCCG
>JAJAYV010000184.1 GCA_026786045.1 Frankiaceae bacterium
CATGACGGCCGTGCGGTCGTGCTCCCTGGGTCAGATCAGCGCGGCGTTCTTCGAGGTCGGCGGCCAGTACCGCCGCAACGTCTAGCGCCGGTGGACGCCCTCGACCCCCGCCCCCTCGATCCCATCGCCGAGGCACGCCGGAACTGGGTCGCCCACGGCTGGGAGGACGCCGCCGAGGGGATGGCCGCCGTCACCTCGGTGATGCGCGCGCACCAGCTCCTCCAGGCCCGCGTCGACGGCGTGCTGCGCCCGCTCGGGCTGACCTTCGCGCGCTACGAGCTGCTCATGCTGCTGCACTTCAGCCGCAGCGGAGCGCTGCCCGTCACCAAGGCGAGCCTGCGCCTGCAGGTGCACCCGACGAGCGTGACGAACGCCGTGGACCGGCTCGAGGCGGCCGGGCTCGTCGCCCGCCGCCCCCACCCGACGGACGGTCGGAGTGCACTCGTGGAGGTCACACCGGCTGGCCGGGACCTTGCGCTGGAGGCCACGTCCCGGCTCAACCACGAGGTGTTCGAGCAGCCGGGGCTGCCACCGCGCAGCGTCGGCGCCCTAGTCCGCACGCTCGCCGAGCTGCGCGAGCGGGCGGGCGACGTCACCGAGCGCTGACCCTCCGCCAGAGGCCGGAGAGCACGCCGGCGGCGATCACGGCCTTGACCGCACCGCCGACCAGGAACGGGTAGAAGCCGGCCTCGAGCGCCTGCGCCGCCGACAGGTCGGCCGCGACCGCGAGCCACGGCACGCCGACCGCGAAGATGACGAGCTGGCCCGCGGCGAACAGGGGCAGCGCACGCGTGAAGCGCCGGTCCTGCCCGTGCCGGGCGGCCAGCCCGATGAGGTAGGCCGCGGGCAGGAAGCCGAGCAGATAGCCACCGGTGGCGCCGACGACGACCTCGACGCCGCCGGTCGCCTCGGAGTAGAAGGGCAGCCCGATCATCCCGAGCAGCAGGTAGAGCGCCTGGCCGGCGACCCCGCGCGCAGGGCCCAGAGCGGCGGCGGTGACGACGACAGCCAGCGTCTGACCCGTGATCGGCACCGGCGAGCCGGCCACCGGGATCGCCACCTGCGCGAGCAGGGCCGTGAGCAGCGCGGCCCCGCCCACCAGGGCGACGTCGCGGGTGCGCGCGCCGGGCAGGACGTCGGCGAGGACCAGGCGACGTCCGGGCAGGGGCAGGGCAGCGGCGGTCATCGACAGCTCCGTTCGAGGGCCCGGGGTGCCG
Organism: Frankiaceae bacterium; assembly: GCA_026786045.1. Lineage (GTDB taxonomy): Bacteria > Actinomycetota > Actinomycetes > Mycobacteriales > SCTD01 > SCTD01. The sequence continues at coordinate 1,218 of JAJAYV010000184.1, forward strand.
CGAGCACGGCAGCGGGCAGGGGAAGAGCACGGTCAGAAGGGCGGTGCGGCGGGGCATCGCGACGCCCCGCAACGGGACCGACCTTACGACCCGGCCTTCGACGCCCAGCACGCAGGTGCGGCCGGGGAGGAGTGCCGGCGTCAGCCCTGCCGGGCCGCCCAGTCCTCGCGCCGCAGCTCGTACTCGACGTCACCCTGCTCGTCGCCCTCGATCGGATACGGCCACGGCTGCCAGAACGTCCGCGCCAGCACCAGGCCGGTCCTCTCCATGACCCGGCGGGACGCCGTGTGGACCGCCATCGTCTCGGCGTAGACGCGGCGCGCGTCGTGCTCGATGAAGGCCGCGTCGACGAGCGCGCGCGAGGCCTCGGTCGCGAACCCCCGGCCCCAGGCCGACTGGCGCAGCCGGTAGCCCAGCTCCGGCTCGTCGGGGCCGACCCCCTCCCCCGGCCGCAGGTGGAACCACCCGAGGAACTCACCGGTCGTCCGGTCCTGGGCCGCGAAGAAGCCGTAGCCGGCATACGTCTCGTAATGGCCGAGCCAGCACGGGAGCACCTCGTCGACGATCTCGCTGCGCGGCGTCGCGAGGCCGCCGGTGATGAAGTGCATGACCGCCGGGTCGCTGTCGAGCTCCACGAGCGGGTCGACGTCGGCCGCGGTGAAGCGCCGGAGCACCATGCGCTCCGTGGTCCGCACCACCTCGCCGGTCAGGACCGGCCCCGGGCTCACGCGCGCAGCGTACGACCGGGCTCAGACCGGAACGGTCCGCAGGCGCACGGTCTGGCCGGTCTCGGCCGAGCGCCGCGCTGCCTCCAGCACGCGCAGGACGCCCACCGCGTCGTCCGGCTCGACCGGGACCGGGCCCTCGCCGCGGACCGCCCGCGCGAAGCCCCGGTAAAACGCCGCCCAGTCGCCGGGCAGGCTCGGCTCGGGGTGCGGGCCGGCCTCGTCCCAGACGGTGCCCTCCGGCTCGGGTGCGGGGGGCACGCCCCGTCGGGCGGCGTCCTCCTGGCCGTCGAGGTCGGACTTGCTCCAGCCGGCCCTGCTGCCCTGCAGGACGATCCGCGGTCCCGGCCACGGCGCGGCGGCCGAGCACCACAGCAGCGACGAGGCGCCAGAGACGTGGCGCAGCACCAGCAGGACGTCGTCGTCCACGCTCGCGCCCTCGCGCCGCGCGGCCACGTCGGCGGACACCGACACGACCGGGCCGAGGAGCAGCAGCGCCTGGTCGACGAGGTGCGTGCCCAGGTCGAGCAGCACGCCGCCGCTGCCCGCCTGCTCGCGCCAGCACTGCTGAACCTGCGGCCGGAAGCGGGTGAAGCGCGACTCCAGCCGGCGCACCGTCCCGAGCCGGCCGCTGGCGAGGAGCGCCTGCGCGGTGAGGGTGTCACTGTCCCACCGCCGGTTGTGGAAGACGCTGAGCGGCACGTCGACCCGGCGGGCGTGCGCGGCGAGGGCGACCGCGCCCTCCGCCGTGAGCGCTACCGGCTTGTCCACGACGACGGCCTTGCCGAGGTCGAGCGCGGCGATGGCCTGCTCGACGTGGACGGCGTTGCCGGTCGCGACGACCACGACGTCGAGCTCGTCGGCGCGCAGCCACAGCGCGCCGGCGTCGGCGACGAGCGCCGCTCCCGGCAGGTCCTGCGCGGCCTCCCGGCGTCGGCCCGGGTCGGCGGTGACGACGTGGCTGATGACCAGGTCCGACACGGTCAGCAGCGGCGGGCGGTGGATGACGCGACCGGCCAGGCCGTAGCCGAGCAGCGCGACGCGCAGCGGCTCAGCCATCGAGCTGCCGCCGCGCCTCGGCGAGGACGGCTGCCGTGCCGGTGCTCGCGGACAGCGGCATGACCTCGCTCTCCGCGCGCCCCTCGGCCAGGCAGCGCTCGACCTCCTCGAGCTCGCCGATGAAACCTGCCGCACGATGGTGGATCTCGTGCACCTCCGCGTCGGCCCCACCGACCTGAACCGTCAGCCGAGTGGGCGCGTGGAAGGACGGCGAAAGCTCGGCCCAGCCGCGGTTGCCCACGAGCAGTGCCGAGCCGGGCAGCCGGGTGAGCAGCGACTGCGACAGCACGGCCTGCGCGCCGCCGGCGGTGGTGAGCAGCAAGGTGCTCTCGGCGTCGACCCCGGTGGCCGCCAGCGAACCGCGGGCGGTCACCTGCACCGGGTCGCCGAGGAGCAGCCGGGCCAGGTCGACGGTGTAGACGCCGAGATCGAGCAGGGCGCCGCCGCCGAGCGCCGGGGCCCACAGCCGCCCGGCCGGGTCCTGCTCGGCGGCGAAGCCGAACGACGCGTGCAGAGCGCGCGGCTGCCCGAGACCGCCGTCCTGCACGAGATCGTGCAGCCGTCGCACCAGCGGGTTGAAGCGCATCCACATGCCCTCCATGAGGAAGGCCCCGCTCGTGCGCGCCAGACCGGCGAGCCGCTCGGTCTCCTCCAGCGCCGCGGTCATGGGCTTCTCGCACAGCACCGCCTTGCCCGCGGACAGGGCGAGCTCGACGACCGCGGCGTGCTGGGCGTGCGGCGTCGCGACGTACACCGCCTGCACCGCCGGGTCGACCACCAGCTCCTCGTACGAGCCGTAGGCCGCGGGCGCACCGAGGTCAGCGGCG
>JAJAYV010000185.1 GCA_026786045.1 Frankiaceae bacterium
GGTCGGTGCCGGCGCGCAGGACGGCGAGCGTGGCGGCCCGGTAGGTCGCGCCGGTGTCGACGTAGCGCCAGCCGAGGCGGCGGGCGAGGTCGCGGGCGACGGTGCTCTTGCCCGACCCCGAGGGCCCGTCCAGCGCGATGACCAGGGTCGTCGCAGGTGTCACGTCGCTCCTTGGTCGGCGGGGTGGTCGGGAGATCAGCCTAGTTGCGGGGCTGCCCGGGGCCGCTCAGCCGCCGACGACGTCCCAGCCGGCCGCGGCGAGGGCGGTGCGCGCCTGCGCCTGTGCGGACAGGTGGACGAGCAGCTCGATCACGCCGGTCGGGCGGCCGGGCAGGTGCTCGACCCGGACGTCCTCGACGTTGATGCCGGCCTGCGCGGCGCTGGCCAGCACCCCGGCCAGCTGACCCGGGGAGTCCGGCACGGCGACCGGGACGACGACGAAGTCGCGGTCGTGCTCGCCGCGCTTGCGCGGGACGAGCCGCCGGCCGGCGTTCCCACGACGCAGCAGGTCCTCGACGGCGGCCGGATCGGCCCGGTCCAGAGCGTCGGCGGCGATGGCGAGCTCGCGGGACAGCTCCCGTACCAGCGGGGCGACGGCCGCGGCGTTCTGGCGGAGCACCTCGACCCAGAGCGCAGGGTCGCTGGCCGCGATGCGCGTGGTGTCCTGCAGCCCCGGGCCGGCCAGGGCGAGCTCCTCCCCCTGAGCGGCGAGCACGGCGGCGACGGCCGACGCGGCGACCTGCGGCAGGTGGCTGACCCGTGCGACAGCGGCGTCGTGCTGCTCCGCGGTGAGCTCGACCGGCTCGGCGCCGCAGGCCAGCGCCAGGTCGCGGACGGCCGCGAGCGCCCCGGGCGAGGTCTGCCCGCTCGGGCACAGCACCCACGGCCGCCCGGCGAACAGCGAGGCCGACGCCGCCGTGGGGCCGGACTGCTCCTTGCCGGCCATCGGGTGGCTGCCGCAGACCCGCGCCAGGTCGACCCCCGACCCCGCCAGGTCGTCCTGCACCGCCCGCTGCACGGACGCCACGTGGCTGAAGGTCCCGCTCCGGTCCGCCAGGCGCCGTACGACGGACACGACGGCCGACGGCGACGCGGCCACCAGGCAGTGCGCGAACGCCTCCTCGCCGTCCCAGGCGCGACCGGCGCCGCGCTCCACGGCGACGGCGAGGTCGGCGGCCGACAGGTCGGACAGCACGACGTCGCTCTGCCCGCGCAGCGCGAGCCCGACGGAGGTGCCGATCAGCCCGGTCCCGACGACCAGCAGGTCGGCCACGCCGTCAGCTCGGCAGGTCGCGGCGCAGCGCCGCGGCGCCGCGCAGGTAGACGTGGTGGATGTCGGCGCGCGGCAGCTCGGTCTCGACGTGGGCCAGCAGCCGCACCACGCGCGGCATCGCGCCGGCGACGGAGATCTCGGTCGCGCACATCAGCGGCACGTCGACGAAGCCGAGCTGGCGCGCGGCGTAGGCCGGGAACTCCGAGGTGAGGTCCGGCGTGGCCGTGAAGACCACGCTGATGAGGTCCTCCTGGCCCAGGCCGTTGCGGTCGAGCACGGCGCGCAGCAGCTCGGTGGTCGCGTCGAGCACCTGCTGGCGCTCGTCCGCGTCGACCTGGATCGCGCCCCGGACCGCTCTCACTGCCATGCCCGCCACCCTAGGCGGGGCTCGCGGTCCAGCCCGGGAGGCCGGCTACATCCCGACGAGCGTGAACAGCCCGGCCAGCTCGTCGCGGGTGAGCACGCGGATCTTGCCGGGCTTCTGGTTGCCCAGGTGGACCCCGCCGACGGCGGTGCGCAGCAGCCGCTGCACCGGGTGGCCGACCTCGGCGAGCGCACGGCGCACGATGTGCTTGCGGCCCTCGTGCAGCACCACTTCGAGCAGCAGCTTGTTGGACGTCGAGTCCACGATCTTGAACGCGTCGAAGCGCACGATGCCGTCGTCGAGCTCGACGCCCTCGCGCAGCCGCTTGCCGACGCCCTTCTCCATCGGGCCGAGCACCTCGGCCAGGTAGGTCTTGGGCACCTCGTACGACGGGTGGGACAGCCGGTGCGCCAGCTCGCCGTCGTTGGTGAGCAGCAGCAGGCCCTCGGTGTCGGCGTCGAGCCGGCCGACGTGGAACAGCCGCTCGACGCGGTCGCGGACCAGGTCGCCGACGGTGGGCCGGCCCTCCGGGTCGGTCATGGCGGTGACGTAACCGCGCGGCTTGTTCATCGCGAGGTAGACGTTGCCGGCGGCGGTGTTGATGCGCATCGAGTCGACCCGGATCACGTCGGTGTCAGGGTCGACGCGGCGGCCCTGCTCGAGGACCGGCTCGTCGTTCACGGAGACGCGGCCGGCCTCGATCATCGCCTCGCAGGCGCGCCGGGAGCCGACGCCGGCGGCGGCGAGCACCTTCTGCAGACGGATCCCGTCGGCGGTGCCGTCGTTCTTGGTGGCCATAGGGGGTCGGTCCTTCGACTACTGGGAGGTGGAGGCGTCGTCGAGCTCGGAGAGCTCGGGCAGGAGCGGCGCGAGCGCGGGCAGGTCGTCGAGCGACTGCAGGCCGAGCCGCTCCAGGAACAGCGGGGTGGTGCGGTAGAGCGTGCCGGCGCTGTCGGGGTCCTGGCCGGCGTCGGCGATGAGGCCGCGGGCGAGCAGGGTGCGCACCACGCCGTCCACGTTCACGCCGCGGACGGCGCTGACCCGTGCGCGGGTCACGGGTTGACGGTAGGCGATGACGGCCAAGGTCTCGAGCGCCGCCTGCGTGAGGCGGGCCTGCTGGCCGTCCAGGACGAAGCGCTCGACGTACGGCGCGCAGTCCGCGCGGGTGTAGAGCCGCCAGCCGCCGGCGACCAGCCGCAGCTCGAAGCCGCGGCCCGAACGGGCGTAGTCCTCGACCAGCTCCTGGAGCACCCGCTCGACCTCGGCGGTCGGCTGCTCGGCGACCTGGGCGAGCACGGCGGCGGGCACCGGCTCGTCGGTGACGAGCAGGACCGCCTCCAGGACGGCCTGCAGCGGGGGTACGTCCTCGGTCATGCGTCCTCCTGCTGCGGGTCCTGAGCGCTCTCGCCGGTGTCGCCGGTCCAGCGCAGGTGCAGGTCGCCGAGTGCCTCGACCTGCTCGAAGCTCACGACGGCCTCGCGGTAGAGCTCGAGCAGGCCGAGGAAGCGCGCGACGACCTCCAGCGTGCTGGTGCAGTCGGCGGTGAGGCTGCGGAACGAGCCGCCGCCGGTGCGCCGCAGCCGCTCGCGCAGCAGCGCGGTCTGCTCGCGGACGCTGACCGTCCCGCCGTGGACGTGGTCGACGGCGACCTCGACCTCGGGCCGCGGCGCCAGGGCCGCCGCGGCCAGCGCGGCGAACTGCTCCGGGCCCAGGCCCAGCAGCACCTCCGGCAGCAGCCCGGCGAAGCGCGGCTCGAGCGCCACCGAGCGCGGGTAGCGGACCGACTCGCCGGCCATCAGCGCGGCCATCTGCGCCGCCGCCTGCTTGTAGGCGCGGTACTGCAGCAGCCGGGCGAAGAGCAGGTCACGGGCCTCGAGCAGAGCGAGGTCCTCCTCGTCCTCCACCGCACCGGAGGGCAGCAGCCGGGCCGCCTTGAGGTCGAGCAGCGTGGCCGCGACGACGAGGAACTCCGTCGCCTGGCCGAGGTCCCAGCTGGAGCCGAGCGCGCGGATGTGCGCGATGAACTCGTCGGTGACCTGCGACAGCGCCAGCGTCGTGACGTCGAGCTGGTGCTTGGCGATGAGGCCGAGCAGCAGGTCGAACGGCCCCTCGTACTGGTCGAGGTGGACCGAGAAGACAGCGCCGGCGTCCGGCCCGGCGGCGGGGCCGGCCGCGGCCTCGTCCACCACGTCGTCCACCACGTCGCTAGGCACCCGTGACCAGGCGGACCAGCGGTCCGGCCAGCGTGTCGAGGAGGGTGGGCAGCAGCGCCTGCGGGCCGCCGAGCGGGATGAGCAGCAGCGCGAGCAGGACCGCGATGCCGATGTTGCGCTCGACCAGCTGGTACTCCGCCTTCTGCCAGCCGGGGCTGCGCGGGGCCAGCCCGAACAGCAGCCGGCCGCCGGGCAGCGGCGGGATCGGGACGAGCGCGAGCAGGCCGGTCATGAGGTTCGCGAGGCCGAGGACGAGCAGGGCGCGGGCGCCGAGCTCGAGGTCGACCCCCGACTGCAGCAGCCGGCTCGGCGAGCCGAGGCGGATCCCGCCGTAGAGCACGCCCAGCGCGGCAAGCGCGGCCAGCCCGACGACGAGGTTGGCCACCGCGCCGGCCAGCAGCACCTTGACCAACGCCGGGCGGCGCCGGCGGTCCGGCGGCTCGACCGGCCGGGACCACCCGATCCCGGCGATCGCGGCCGCGACGGCGCCGAACGGGTCGACGTGCCGTCGAGGGTCGGGCGTCGTGCGGCGCTCGGCGACCACTGCCCGATCGCCCTCGCGCCGGGCGACGACCGAGGTGACCCAGCCGTGCAGGGTGACCGCGAGCAGGAAGGCCACCAGGAGCAGGACAAGGGAGAGCGGGTCCCCCAGGGCGTACAGCACGTCAGCTCCTGCAGCGGCTCATCGGGCGAGCAGCTCCTTGGCCAGCTCGCGGTAGGCGTGCGCGCCGCCCGAGCTCGAGGCGTACGTCGTGATCGGCTCGCCGGCCACCGTCGTCTCGGGGAAGCGCACCGTGCGGTTGATCACCGTGTGGAAGACCTTGTCGCCGAAGGCCTCCACGACGCGGGCGAGCACCTCGCGCCCGTGCAGCGTCCGCGAGTCGTACATCGTGGCCAGGATGCCCTCGAGCTCGAGGCCGGGGTTGAGCCGCTCGCGGATCTTCTCGATCGTCTGGATGAGCAGCGCCACGCCGCGCAACGCGAAGAACTCGCACTCCGAGGGGATGATCACGCCGTGCGCGGCCGTCAGCGCGTTGATCGTCAGCAGGCCCAGGCTCGGCTGGCAGTCCACCAGGATCACGTCGTAGTCGTCCGACACGGTCGCGAGGGCCCGGGCCAGCGTCTGCTCGCGGGCGACCTCGTTGACCAGCTGCACCTCGGCGGCCGACAGGTCGATGTTGGCCGGCAGCAGATCCAGCCCCGGCACGTCGGTCGTGAGCAGGATGTCCTCGGCGCGGACGCCGGGCTCCATGAGCAGGTTGTGCACGGTCTGCTCGAGCGCCAGCGGGTTGATGCCGAGGCCGACCGACAGCGCACCCTGCGGGTCGAAGTCGACGAGCAGGACCTTGCGGCCGTACTCCGCGAGCGCCGCGCCGAGGTTGATCGTGCTGGTGGTCTTGCCGACGCCGCCCTTCTGGTTGCAGACGGCGAGGATGCGGGCGGGGCCGTGCTTGCGGAGCCGCTTGGGCTCGGGGAACGTCGGGGTGACCCGGCCGGTCGGACCCACGCCGGCGGCCTGGCCGCGGGCGAGCGAGGACGGGATGGTGCCGGCCGGGGCCTTCTTGGCGACGCGGGCCTTCGCGGCCGGGGCCTTCTTCGCGGCGGGGGCCTTAGCGGCCGGGGCCTTCTTCGGGACCGGGGCCTTGGGGGTGGCCTTGTTCACCGTGGCCCTGGCAGCCGGGGCCGTGCGCGCGGGGGGCTGGGCGGTGGTCCTGCTCGCCGGAGCCTTGGCCGCGACCTGCGCCGCCTTCTTCGCGGGTGCCTTGGCCGCGCCCGGGACGGCGACGGTCCGGCCTCCGGTGGCGGAGACCGTACGACCGGCGGCGCGCGGCGAGGCCGCGGCGCGCGAGGTGCGGCCGCCCGGGGAGGACGCAGGCATGGGTCTCCAGATCGCTTCGCCGATGGGAGGGCGTGACGGCTCACCTCGGCGAGCGTCGCGCGGGACTCTACGGGGCGCCGCGCGTGCGGATCAACGCGTTCCGCACCGCCACCCCGTGATCCACGTGGCGTTCCAGGTGCTTCCGGGCCGCGGATCCACCCGCAATCTCACGTGGATCACCGGGCGACGCAACGGGGGCGCACGACCCGCCGGGTCAGGAGCGGGCGCGGGGGTGGGCGGTGGCGTAGACCTCGCGCAGCCGCTCGACGGTGACCAGCGTGTACACCTGGGTGGTCGTCACCGACGCGTGGCCCAGCAGCTCCTGGACCACGCGGACGTCCGCGCCGCCGTCGAGCAGGTGGGTGGCGAAGCAGTGCCGCAGGGTGTGCGGCGAGACGTCGCCCGGGATCCCGGCGCGCACCGCCGCGGCCCGCAGGACGGTCCAGGCGCTCTGCCGCGACAGCCGCCCGCCGCGGGCGTTGAGGAACAGCGCCGCGCTCCCCCGCCCGGCCGCGACCAGCCCCGGCCGGGCGCGTACGAGGTAGTCCTCAACCGCGCGGCCGGCGTAGCTGCCGACGGGGACGACGCGCTGCTTGCCGCCCTTGCCGTCGAGCCGTACCAGCCCGGCGGCCCGGTCGAGGTCGTCGACGTCGAGCCCGATCGCCTCGGAGATGCGCGCGCCGGTGCCGTAGAGCAGCTCGAGCAGAGACCGGTCGCGCAGGCCGAGCGGGGTGTCGGCGTCGGGCGCGGCGAGCAACGCCTCGACCTGCGCCACCGAGATCGCCTTCGGCAGCCGCCGGGCGGGCGCTGGCGGGCGCACCTCGCGGGCGGCGTCGACCGTCGTCCAGCCCTCGCGCAGCGCGAAGCGGTGCAGCCCCCTCACCGCCACGACGGCCCGGCCGGCCGAGGACGCCGACAGCGCGGGGTGGTCCTCGTCGCCGGTGCGCAGCGCGGCCAGGAAGCCCGCGACGTCGGCCTCGGCCACCTCCGACAGCCGCTCGCGCCCGCCGGCGCGCAGCCAGCCGGTCCACCGGGCCAGGTCGCGGCGGTAGGAGGACAGGGTGTTCGCGGCCAGGCCGCGCTCGACCGCCAGGTGGTCGAGGTAGACCTCGACGGCCCGGCCGGCGAGCGGTTCCGATAGAGCGACCGCGGTCAGCCGAGCACCTCGCGCCAGTCGGCCACCGGCAGGCCGTGCGCCTCGCCGACCGGGGCGTAGACGAGCTGTCCCCCGACGGTGTTGAGCCCGAGCGCGAGGGCCGGGTCGGCCTCCGCCGCGGCCCGCACGCCCAGGTTTGCGATCTCCACGGCGTACGGCAGCGTGACGTTGGTGAGCGCGTAGGTAGAGGTGTTCGGGACGGCACCGGGCATGTTGGCCACGCAGTAGAACAGCGAGCCGTTGACCTCGAAGACCGGGTCGGAGTGCGTCGTCGGGCGGGTGGACTCGAAGCAGCCGCCCTGGTCGACGGAGATGTCGACGAGCACCGAGCCGGGCTTCATCGCCGCGACGAGCTCGTCGGTGACCAGCGTCGGCGCCTTGGCGCCCGGGACGAGCACCGCGCCGATCACCAGGTCGGCGTCGATCACCGCGCGCTCGACCTCGTAGGTGTTGGACGTGACGGTCTGCATGTGGCCCTGGTAGACCCGGTCGACCTCGCGCAGCTTGGCGACGTTCTTGTCGAGCAGCAGGACCTCGGCCTGCATGCCGAGGGCGATGGCGGCGGCGTTGAGCCCGGAGACGCCCGCGCCCAGCACGACGACCTTGCCGGCGTAGACGCCGGACACCCCGCCGAGCAGGACCCCCCGACCGCCGGAGGCGCGCTCGAGGAAGTGCGCGCCGGCCTGCGGGGCCATCCGGCCCGCGACCTCGGACATCGGGGCCAGCAGCGGCAGCGACCGGTCCGGCAGCTGTACCGTCTCGTACGCCATGGCGGTCGTCCCGGCGGCCAGCAGCGCGTCGGTGCACTCGCGGGACGCGGCCAGGTGGAGGTAGGTGAACAGCACCTGGTCGCGGCGCATCCGGCCGTACTCCGAGGCGACCGGCTCCTTGACCTTGAGGACGAGGTCGGCCTCGGCCCAGACGTCGTCGGCGGAGCCGATGATCTGCGCGCCCGCGGCCTGGTACTCGTCGTCGGTGATCGAGGAACCGACGCCGGCGTCCCTCTCGATCTGCACGGTGTGGCCGCAGGAGACGAGCTCGCGCACGCCGGCGGGGGTGATCGCGACGCGGTACTCGTGGTCCTTGACCTCGCGCGGGATGCCGACCTTCACCAAGACCTCCAACAGAGCGGCCGGGTCGGCTCGGGTCGCGAGCCCACGCCGGCACGGGGTGCCGGGCGGTCGCTCGGCGCGACGAGTGTAGGACCGCTCAGGTGGCCTGCGTCACCAGGCGGACGGAGACCGCCCTGGGCCGCCCACAGGGGTCAGGCCGCCCGCTCCGGGCAGGAGCGCGGCCATGAGGTGGTACGCCCAGTCCGGCACCCTGCGCACCCGTCAGCTGCTCACCGACGCGGCGGTGGCCCTGTGGACCCTGCTGTGGGTGCGGCTCGGCGCCGCGGTGCACGACGCGGTGCAGCGGCTCGGCGCGCCCGGACGCGAGCTCGAGGAGGCCGGTCGCGGGCTGTCCGGCGGGCTGTCCACCGCGGCGGACCAGGCCGACGA
>JAJAYV010000186.1 GCA_026786045.1 Frankiaceae bacterium
CGACCTGGTCGGCTCGCTCGTCGGTGCGCCGCCCGGCACCACCGTGATGCGGCAGAACGTCGCCGATCTGCTCGGCGACCTCGTCTCCTGCTTCGACTGGCACGGCCGGCGCAACCGCGTCGTCACGAGCGCGCTCGAGTGGCCCGGCAGCCTGCACACCTGGTCGCAGCTGGGCAGGCTCGGCGGCGAGGCGGTCGTCGTGCCCGGGAACCCCGACGGGATCGCCTTCGACGTCCAGCGGATGGTCGACGCGATCGACGAGCGCACCCTGCTCGTCGAGTGCAGCCACGTGCTGTTCCGCACCTCGACGATCGTCGACCTGGCTCCGGTCGTCGAGAAAGCCCACGCCGTAGGTGCTCTCGTGGTCGTCGACGGCTACCAGGCCGCCGGCACCCTGTCGGTCGACGTCGTCGCGCTCGGCGCCGACGTCTATCTCGGCGGATCGGTGAAGTACCTCTCCGGCGGGCCCGGCAACGGCTGGATGCACGTCAGCCCCGACGTCGTCGACAGGCTCGAGCCGGCCACCCCCGGCTGGTTCGGTCAGGCCTCGCCGTTCGCCTTCGACCCCGAGATCGCCTATGCGACAGGGGTCCGGCGCTTCGCTGGCGGCACCCCCGGCGTGCCTGCCGCCTACGCCGCCGAGCCCGCGTACGCCGCTCTCGCCGAGATCGGCATGACGCGGGTGCGGGAGCGCTCCACGTCGATGACGCAGCCACTGCTGGAGGCCGCGCTCGAGCGCGGCTTCACGGTGCGCTCGCCGCACGACCCGGCCCAGCGCGGCGGCCACGTGACGATCGACCCGGGCGACGCCGACCGGGTGACCGACGGGCTGATCGCGCGCGGGATCGTCGTCGACCACCGCCCCGGGGTCGGGATCCGCGTCTCGCCGCACTTCTACAACACGTTCGACGAGGCACTGGGCGTGCTCGACGCCATGGCTGAGGTGCTGGCGGCGGGCTGAGCAGCGACACTGGTCGGGTGAGCACGCAGGTCGCCGAGCAGGAGACGCGCAAGAAGAAGCGCGGTCGCGAGACCGCCGCCGACATGGTGCGCTCGCTCGGGCTCGTCGTGCTGGTGATCATCCCGGTGTGGTTCTTCGCGAAGGCGCCGGCCAGCGACGAGGCGGAGATCCGCGTTGTCGACCCGACCGGGCCGATCAGTGCCTTTGCGACCGACGTCCCGCAGGCCCCGGTGCCGCAGGGCCTGCCCGAGCGGTGGCGGGCGACGTCCGCGACCTACTCCGGCGGCGACCGCACGCTGCGCGTCGGCTACGTCACGCCCGAGGAGCAGTACGCGGAGTACGCCGCGTCGACCGGCCCGCGGCAGGAGTTCGTCGAGACGGCCGTCGGCGATGGCGCCGAGCCGGCCGAGCCGGTCACGGTGGACGGCGTGGAGTGGGAGCAGCGCGTCGAGGTCGACGGCTCGCGTTCGCTCATCTCGTCGTACGGCCCGGTGACCGTCGTCGTCGGGACGACGCGGGCGACGGCGAGCCTCGAGGAGCTACGCGTCCTGCTGGGCAGCCTGGCCGTCGGCTAGCGCCGCGTCGAGGCGGGCCTTGGCCCCGTCGAGCCAGGACTGGCAGACGCCGGCGAGCTGCTCGCCGCGCTCCCACAGGGCGAGCGACTGCTCCAGCGTGACCCCGCCCTGCTCGAGCTGGCGGACGACGTCGGCCAGCTCGTCGCGCGCCTGCTCGTAGGTGGGGCGTGCGCTGGGAGACTCGCTCATGTGACGAACCTACGGCGCGCGCGTCCGGACGACGCCGCGGAGCTCACCCGGCTCCGGGGCCTGATGGTCGCCGCGATGGGCGGGGACCCGACGACGGCCGGCTGGGCGCAGGCGTGCGAGGCGGCCTTCACCCGGCGCCTGGCCGAACCGGACCTCTTCGCCGCCTGGCTGGTCGAGGTCGACGGGCGGGCCGTCTCCAGCGGGGTCGGCTGGGTCGAGGAGCACCTGCCGGCGCCCGGCACCCTCGACGGCCGGCGCGGGCACGTCGCGTCGATGTCGACCGAGCCGGCGCACCAGCGGGCCGGTCACGGGCGGGCCGTGCTCACCGCGCTGATGGGCTGGTTCGCCTCGCTGGAGGTGCCGCGGGTCGACCTTCGGGCGACCGAGGCGGGCCGGCCGCTGTACGAGGACATGGGCTTCCGGGTGCTGGGCGGCGCCACCATGGCGTGGACGGCTGCGGGCGCCGCCGGCCCGGGGCTCGGCTTTGCCCTGGGCCCGGCTACTCCGCGGTGACGAACAGGACGCCGGCGGCCAGGCGCACCTGCAGGTCGGTGCCCGGCTCGACGGCATCGGCGTCGCGGACGACCGCGCCGTCCTCGTCCTGCACCACGGCGTAGCCCCGGTCCAAGGTCGCCTGGGGGCTGAGCGCCAGGACCCGCGCGCGCACGTGTCCGAGGTCGTCGGCGGCCCGCGCGAGGGCGGCGGAGGTGCAGCGGCGGCTGCGGGCCAGCAGCGACCCGACGTCGTCGCGGCGCCGGTCGACGAGGACGTGCGGGTCGGCC
>JAJAYV010000187.1 GCA_026786045.1 Frankiaceae bacterium
ACGACCTCGCGCAGTCGCTGGCCGAGGGGCGGGCCCGCCACGTCGCCGACGGCGCCGCCCGGCTGCCGGGCACGACGATCGTGCTGCAGCTCGACGAGCCGAGCCTGCCGAGCGTGCTCGGCGGCGGCATCCCGACCGCGAGCGGGTTCGGCCGGCTGCGCGCGCCGGCCGCCTCGCGCGCGGTCGAGGTGCTGGCGACCGTGCTCGCCGCCGCAGAGCACACCGTCGTGCACTGCTGCGCCCCGTCGGTGCCGGTCGCGCTGCTGCGCAAGGCGGGGGCCGGGGCGGTCAGCCTCGACGCCACGCTGCTCACGCCGCGCGACGACGACCAGCTCGGCGAGGCGGTCGAGTCCGGCGCCGGACTGCTGCTCGGCGTGGTGCCGTCGATCGACGCGCGGTTGGCGGACCTCGCGGCGATGATGAGGCCCGTGCAGGAGCTGTGGCGGCGCCTCGGCCAGGCGCCCGATCGGCTGCCGGACACCGTCGTCGTCACACCGACCTGCGGGCTGGCGGGGGCGAGTCCTGGGCATGCCCGACGCGCGCTGCAGACCAGCGCGGAGATCGCCCGACGGCTGAGGGAGGCGCCCGAGTGAGCGGAGGGTCGCAGTGACTGAGGTCGTCGACGGGGTGCCGGTCGACGTCCGTGAGCGGCACGCCGAGCTGTCCCGCGCCTTGGACGAGAACGCCTTCCGCTACTACGTTCTCGATGCGCCGACCATCAGCGACGCCGAGTACGACGCGATGATGGCCGAGCTACGCGGGATCGAGGACGCCCACCCGTCGCTGCGCACCTCGGACTCGCCGACGCAGCGGGTGATGGGCACCTTCTCGACCAACTTCACCCCGGTCGACCATCTCGAGCGGCTGATGAGCCTGGGCAACGTCTTCAGCGGCAGCGAGCTCCACGAGTGGGCCGGCCGGGCCCGCAAGGAGGCCGCCGCCGCGCGCTGGCTGTGCGAGCTGAAGATCGACGGCCTGGCGGTCGCGCTCGTCTACCGCGGCGGCCGGCTGGTGCGGGCGGCCACCCGCGGCGACGGCCGCACCGGTGAGGACATCACCGCCAACGTCCGCACCCTGTCCAGCGTCCCGGTGGTCCTGACCGGCGACGGCGTCCCGCCGCTGCTGGAGGTGCGCGGGGAGGTCTTCATCAGCACGGCCGACTTCACCGCGCTCAACGAGCGGCTGGTGGCCGAGGGCAAGGCGCCGTTCGCCAACCCGCGCAACGGCGCGGCCGGCAGCCTGCGGCAGAAGGACCCGCGGGTGACCGCGTCACGCCCGCTGAGCCTCACCCTGCACGGCATCGGCGCCCGCGAGGGCTGGGAGCCCGAGACCCAGAGCGGGGCGTACGAGCAGCTCGCCGCCTGGGGACTGCCCGTCAGCCGGCACTTCCGGGTCTTCGACGACCTCGACGGCGTGCTCGGCTTCATCGCCCACTGGGGCGAGCACCGCCACGACGTCGAGCACGAGATCGACGGCGTGGTCGTCAAGGTCGACCAGGTCGCGCTGCAGCGCCGGCTCGGCGCCACGAGCACCGCGCCGCGCTGGGCGATCGCCCACAAGTACCCGCCGGAGGAGGCGACGACGACGCTGCACGACATCCGCGTCAACGTCGGCCGCACCGGGCGGGTCACGCCGTTCGCCTACATGGAGCCGGTGCAGGTCGGCGGCGTGATGGTCAAGCTCGCGACCCTGCACAACCAGGACGAGGTCAGGCGCAAGGATGTTCGCATCGGCGACACCGTCGTGGTCCGCCGGGCCGGCGACGTCATCCCCGAGGTGGTCGGTCCGGTCGCGGCGCTGCGGGACGGCACCGAGCGCGAGTTCGTCATGCCGACGCGCTGCCCCGAGTGCGGCACCGAGCTCGGCCGACCTGAGGGCGAGGTCGACGTCCGCTGCCCGAACACCGTGTCCTGTCCTGCCCAGCTGCGGGAGTCTGTCTTCCACTTCGCCGGCCGCGGCGCCATGGACATCGACGGGCTGGGCTACGAGACCGCCATCGCTCTGCTGCAGGCCGGCCGGCTCACCGACATCGGCGGAGTCTTCCACCTCACGCCGGCGTCCTTCGAGGGGCTGCGGGGCTTCGGCCCGAAGAAGGTCGAGCAGATCCTGCGCGGGGTCGAGGCGGCCCGGGACCGGCCGCTGTGGCGGCTGCTCGTCGGCTTCTCGATCCGCCACGTCGGGCCGACAGCCGCCCAGGACGTCGCCCGCGAGTTCCGCACCCTGGACGCGATCATGGCGGCGACGCCGGAGGAGCTGGCGGCCGTCGACGGCGTCGGACCGGTCGTCGCCCAGGCGCTGCACGCGTGGTTCCAGGACCCGCGCCACCTCGAGATCGCGGAGCGGGTCCGCGGCGGCGGCGCGCGGACGGCCGACGAGGGCGCCGACGAGGGGCCGCGCCCGCTCGAGGGCGTCACGGTCGTCGTGACCGGCACGCTCGCCTCGTACAGCCGTGACGGGGCGACCGACGCGGTGCAGTCGCTCGGCGGCAAGGTGACCGGCAGCGTCAGCAAGAAGACCGACTTCGTCGTCGTCGGCACCGATCCCGGGGCCAGCAAGTACGAGAAGGCCGTCAAGCTGGGCGTCTCGATGCTCGACGACGCGGGGCTGACCGCGCTGCTCACCGACGGGCCGGACGCCGCCCGAGCGCTGGCCGTGGTGCCCGAGGCCGGTTAGCGCTCAGGGCGCGGGCCCTTCCTGCCGAGAAGGGGTGCGAAGGGGCGCAGATCGCGCACCGGGGCACGGTCAGGGCGGTGACGTGGCAGCGGGCGTGTCCCTGGTCCCTGAGGACGACCGCAACGACTTCGCCGGACGCCGCGACCTGGCGTTCCGCGTCTACGTCGCTGCGGTCAGTCTCAGCGGGCTGGCCGTCCTCGTGCTGGCCGCGCTGTCACTGGACCCGGCGAGCGTGCTCGGCCTCGAGCCGGCGTTCTGGGCGCTGTGCGCGCTGCTGCTCGTGGCCGAGGTGCGGCCGCTGTTCACCGCCGGCGCCCGCGACGCCAACGGCCTCGCGCTGTCCACCAGCTTCGTCTTCGCGCTGCTGCTCCGCTACGGGCTGCCGATCTCGGTGCTCGTGCAGGCCGTCGCCACGACCGTGGCCGACGTCAGCCGGCGCAAGGCGCCCTGGCGCACCGCCTTCAACATCGGTCAGTTCACGTTGTCCTGGTCGGCCGCCGCAGTCGTCATGGAGCTCGCGGGGCACGAGGCGTCGACGGCCGCACCGCTCGACCTCATGGGCGCCGACCTCGTGGCGGCCGGCCTCGGCGGGATCACCTATTTCCTGGTTAACCAGTTGCTCGTCACGGTCGCGTTGTCGCTCAAGACCGGCCGGTCGGTCCTGCGGCTGCTGCGCGACGACCTGGCGTACGAGGGGCTCAGCAGCGGCGCCCTGCTCGCGCTGTCACCGCTCATCGTGCTGGCGGTCGGCCGGGGGACCGCCTTCCTGCCGCTGCTGCTGCCGCCGCTGGCCGCCGTCTACCAGGTGGCCTCCGTCGCGCTGCAGCGCGAGCAGCAGGCGCTCACCGACGCGCTGACCGGGCTGCCGAACCGCACCCTGCTCGGCACCCGCACCGCTGAGTCGCTGCTCGAGTCCGGCGACGCCGGGACAGCACTGCTGCTGTTCGACCTCGACCGCTTCAAGGAGGTCAACGACACGCTCGGTCACCACGTGGGCGACCGCTTCCTGCAAGTCGTCGCGAGCCGGCTGGCCGCCGCGGTGCGGCCCGGCGACACCGTCGTGCGGCTCGGGGGCGACGAGTTCGCGCTGCTGCTCCCGGCGACGGGAGCCGAGGAGGCGGAGCAGACCGCGCGCCGGCTGCTCGAGGCGGTGCGCGCCCCGATCGTGCTCGACGGGCTGCACGTCGACGTCGACGCCTCCGTCGGCATCGCCGTGGCGCCGGAGCACGGCGACGACCTCGACGCGCTGCTGCAGCACGCCGACGTCGCGATGTACCTGGCCAAGGGGACCGGCAGCGGCGTCGAGCACTACGACGTCAGTCGGGACCGCAACACCACCTCCCGGCTCGTGATGCTCGGCGAGCTGCGCCGCGCGCTGTCCGGCGGCGAGCTCGAGGTGCACTACCAGCCCAAGGCCCGGCTCGTCTCGGGGCGGGTGACCGGCGTCGAGGCGCTGGTGCGCTGGCGGCACCCCGAGCGCGGCCTGGTGCCGCCGGACGACTTCGTCCCGCTGGCCGAGAGCAGCGGTCTCATCGAGGCGCTCACCGGCCACGTGCTCGACCGCGCGGTGGGACAGGCCGCCGCCTGGCGCACGCAGGGACTCGACCTGCGGGTCGCGGTCAACGTCAGCGTGCGCGACCTGTCCGGCAACCTGCTCGTCGACAGCGTCATCGCCTCACTCACCCTTCACGGCCTGCCGGCCTGTTGCCTGCTGCTGGAGGTCACCGAGGGCTCGCTGTTCGCCGAGTCGCACCGCACCGCGGCCACCCTGCTGCGGCTCGACGAGCTCGGCGTCTGCCTGTCGCTCGACGACTTCGGGACGGGCTGGTCCAGCCTGGGCCGCCTGCGCCGGCTGCCCGTGCAGGAGCTCAAGGTGGACCGCTCGTTCGTGCAGCGGATGGCCGCCGACGCGCGCGACGCGGCCATCGTGCGGAGCGTCGTCGACCTCGGCGTGGGGCTCGGCATGCGGGTCGTGGCCGAGGGTGTGGAGGACCGCGCGACCTGGCGGCTGCTCACCGAGATGGGCTGCGACGAGGCGCAGGGGTGGCTGCTGTCGCGGGCCGAGCCGGCCGAGGTGCTCACCCCGTGGCTGCTGGCCCGTCAGGCGGCCGACGTCGCCCGGGCGAGCGCCGTCACAGGCTGAGCGCAGCCGCCGCGACGGTGGCGGTGATGCCGGCCAGGTGACCGAGCCGCAGCACCTCCGAGCCGCGGAAGCGCGGCCCGCCGGGCCGGCCGACGAGCACCGCCCGGTGCGGACCGCCCACGGGCGCGGCCACCAGCTCGGTGCCGATGAGGTCCCAGCTCTCGGGCACCCACGCGTCGCCTGGCTCGAGCCGGCAGGCCGAGGCCAGCGGCAGCCAGGGCAGGTCGATGCCGGCGACGTCCGGTGCACCGGCGCTGGCGTGCAGCACCGTCGGGCCCGCCTCGAGCAGCAGCGCCCAGCCGGCCCGGAAGACCCCCGGCGCGTGCGAAACGAGCAACGCGAACGCGCTGTCGGCGTCGGCGGCCAGCGCCTCCACGAGCTCGAGGTCGCGATGGAGGTCGCTGCCGCCGTAGTAGGGCCGCAGCGACTCGACGACGACCCCGGGCACCGACTGCGCGCTGGTGATGAGCGCGTCGGGCAGGCCCCCCGGGGGGAGGGCCACGACGACGTCGTCCACCGCTCCGTCGGGGCCGCGCTCCACGACGTCGAGCGAGAGGATGTCGCCGCCGGCCCCGCCGAGCGCCGTCGCCACGGCGCCGAGCATTCCGGGGCGGTCAGGCAGCACCAGTCGCAGCAGGTAGGACATCGGGCCTCCGGGTCGTCGGGCGCATCGCTGGTCAGTGTGCCTGCGCCCGATTGCGGGGGTGTTGCGCCGCCGTGCCGGTCGGGAGAACCAGCAGCAGCCGCGGAGCGCGCCGACCCTAGACTCGGCCTGTCCCCGCACCGCCCCGGCGAAGGAGCCGCATGCCCGAGATCACCCGCGAGCAGGTCGCGCACCTCGCGCGGCTGTCGCGGCTGGCCATGGACGACGACGAGCTCGACGGCCTGGCCGCTCAGCTCGACGTGATCCTCGGCGCCGTCGCGCAGATCTCGGCGGCGACCGACGCCGCGGACGTGCCGCCGACCACCCACGCGGTGCCGGTCGAGAACGTCACCCGCCCCGACCTGGTGGTGCCGTCGCTGAACCGCGACGAGGTGCTCGCCGGCGCACCGGCGGCCGAGGACGGCCGCTTCCGCGTGCCCCGCATCCTGGACGTCGAGTGAACTCGCAGAAGGACGAGGAGCAGTGAGCGACCTCACCCGCCTGACCGCCGTCGAGACCGCCGCGGCGATCGCCGACGGCCAGGCCAGCGCCGTCGAGGTCGCCCAGGCCCACCTCGACCGGATCGCCGTCGTCGACGGCGCGGTGCACGCCTTCCTGCACGTCGACGCCAAGGGCGCCCTGGCACAGGCCGCCCGCGGCGACGCGGGCGAGCTGACCGGGCCGCTGGCCGGCGTCCCGCTCGCGCTCAAGGACGTCATCGTCACCCGCGGCGTCCCGACGACCGCCGGCTCGCGGATCCTCGAGGGCTGGCGCCCGCCTTATGACGCCACCGTGACCGAGCGGCTGCGCACCGCCGGGGTGGTCGTGCTCGGCAAGACCAACATGGACGAGTTCGCGATGGGCTCGTCCACCGAGCACAGCGCCTACGGCCCGACGTCGAACCCATGGGACCTCACCCGGATCCCGGGCGGCAGCGGCGGCGGCTCCGCCGCGGCGGTGGCGGCGTACGAAGCGCCGCTCGCGATCGGCACCGACACCGGCGGCTCGATCCGCCAGCCCGCGGCCGTCACCGGCACGGTCGGCGTCAAGCCGACCTACGGCGGCGTCTCCCGCTACGGCCTGATCGCCTTCTCCAGCTCGCTGGACCAGGCCGGCCCCTGCGCGCGCACCGTCCTCGACGCCGCGCTGCTGCACGAGGCCGTCGCCGGCCACGACCCGCGCGACTCCACGTCCATCGATGCGCCCGTCCCGCCCGTCGTCGAGGCCGCCCGCAAGCGCGACGTCACGGGCCTGCGCGTCGGGGTCGTCAAGGAGCTGTCCGGCGAGGGCTACGAGCCGGGCGTCCAGGAGCGCTTCGACGAGGCCGTCGAGCTGCTGCAGGAGCTCGGCGCCACCGTGACCGAGGTCAGCTGCCCGCACTTCCGCTTCGCACTGCCTGCCTACTACCTCATCGCGCCGTCCGAGGCGTCGTCGAACCTCGCCCGGTTCGACAGCGTGCGCTACGGCCTGCGGGTCGGTGATGACGGAGCAGCCTCCTTGGAGGAGGTCATGTCCGCCACCCGCGCGGCGGGCTTCGGCGCCGAGGTCAAGCGCCGCATCGTCCTGGGCACCTACGCCCTGTCGAGCGGCTACTACGACGCCTACTACGGCCAGGCGCAGAAGGTCCGCACCCTCATCACGCGCGACTTCACGAGCGCCTTCGAGAGCGCTGACGTCCTCGTGTCGCCGGCCGCGCCCACCGTCGCGTTCCCGATCGGCGCGAAGGTCGACGACCCGCTCGCGATGTACCGCCAGGACCTCGCGACGATCCCGTCGAACCTCTACGGCGGGCCCGCGATGTCCTTGCCCGCAGGCCTTTCCGAGGGCCTGCCGGTCGGTCTGCAGGTCATGGCGCCGACGATGCGCGACGACCTGCTCTACCAGGTGGGCGGCGCCCTCGAGGCGGCCCTGCACGACCGCTGGGGCGGGCCGCTGCTCGCGTCAGCCCCCGAGCTGGAGGTCTGACGATGGCCCTGTCCGTGAGCGTCGAGCGGGTCGTGCACGCGACCCCCGAGCGCGTCTTCGACCTGCTCGCCGACCCGCGCCGGCACCCCGAGATCGACGGCTCCGGCACCGTGCGCGATGCCGTCGAGGGACCGGACCGGCTGTCGCCGGGCGCCGTCTTCGGCATGCGGATGAAGGCCGGCGCCACCTACCAGATGACCAACACCGTCGTGGAGTTCGAGGAGGGTCGGCGCATCGCCTGGCAGCCGCGCCCGACGAAGTCCCTGGCGGCCAAGGCGGTCGGCGGCCGGATCTGGCGGTACGAGCTCGAGCCGGTCGAGGGCGGCACCCGCGTGCGCGAGACCTGGGACACCAGCCAGGAGCGGCTTCCCCTGCTCATCCGCCCGCTGGCCGGCATCACCCGCCGCAACATGGCCAAGACGCTCGAGCGCTTGGAGGCCGCGGTCCGATGAGCGCTCCCGTCCCTTACGACGAGGCGCTGGCGGAGTTCGAGCCGGTCGTCGGGCTCGAGACCCACGTCGAGCTCGGCACCGCCAGCAAGATGTTCTGCGGCTGCGACACGACCTTCGGCGCCGAGCCGAACACGCACACCTGCCCGGTTTGCCTGGGCCTGCCCGGTGCGCTGCCGGTCGTCAACGCCCAGGCCATCGAGTCCACGATCCGGATCGGGCTGGCGCTGCACTGCGACATCGCGACCTGGTGCCGCTTCGCGCGCAAGAACTACTTCTACCCGGACATGCCGAAGAACTTCCAGACCTCGCAGTACGACGAGCCGCTGTGCACCGACGGCTACCTCGACGTCGACGTCGACGGCGAGGTGGTGCGGGTGCCGATCGAGCGCGTCCACCTCGAGGAGGACACCGGCAAGACGCTGCACGTCGGCGGTTCCACCGGCCGCATCCACGGCGCCTCGCACTCGCTGGTCGACTACAACCGCGCCGGCATCCCGCTCGTCGAGATCGTCACCAAGCCGGTGACCGGCACGGGCAAGCGGCCGGCCGAGGTCGCCAAGGCCTACGTCACCGAGCTGCGCGACGTGCTGCGCGGCCTCGGTGTCTCCGACGTGCGCATGGAGCAGGGCTCGATGCGCTGCGACGTGAACGTCTCGCTCAACCTGCCGGGGCAGGAGTGGGGCACCCGCTCCGAGACCAAGAACGTCAACTCGCTCCGGTCGGTCGAGCGCGCCGTCCGCTCCGAGGTCGAGCGGCAGGCCGGCCGGCTGCGCCGCGGCGAGCGGATCGTCCAGGAGACCCGGCACTTCCACGAGGACACCGGCATGTCGACCTCCGGCCGGTCCAAGGAGGAGGCGACGGACTACCGGTACTTCCCCGAGCCCGACCTCGTGCCGGTCGCGCCCGACCCGGCGTGGGTGGCTGAGCTCGCTGCGGCCCTGCCCGAGGCTCCGTCGCTGCACCGCAAGCGGATGACCGCCTCGCTCGGGCTGTCCGAGCTGGACAGCCAGGCGATGGTCAACGCCGGGGTGCTCGGACTGGTCATCGACACCGTCGAGGCCGGCGCGCCGGCCGCCGAAGCGCGCAACTGGTGGCTCGGCGCGCTGGCGCAGGCGGCCAACGCGCGCGGCGTCGACGCGGCCGAGCTGCCCATCACGCCGGGCGAGGTGGCCCGGGTCGTGGCGCTCGTGGCCGACGGCAAGCTGACCGCCGGGCTGGCCAAGCAGGTCGTCGACGGCGTGCTCGTCGGCGAGGGCTCGCCCGACGACGTCGTCGCGGTCCGCGGCCTGGCCGTCGTCTCCGCCGAGGGCGCGCTCGGCCCGGGCGGCGCCGCCCCCCCGGGCGCCCCCCCCCCCACCCCCCCCCACGGCCGCGG
>JAJAYV010000188.1 GCA_026786045.1 Frankiaceae bacterium
AGCCGGGTGAACTCGCGCAGCGTGAAGGTCCGGCTCGCAGCCCGCGGGTGCAGGACGACGGCCGCGGCGCGGTGGTCGCGCGTGGCGCCCAGCACGAGGTCGGCGCCGACGACGTGCTCGGCGACGAGCTCGCGGGCCCGGAAGTCCGCGCCGTCCAGGCCGTACGCGGCCAGCGTCGACACGGCGTGCGGCTCCATCGGCGAGCCGCCGTGGCCCCAGGTACCGGCGCTCTCGACGACGAACCGGTCGGCGCCGGCGCCCAGGCGCTGCTCGAGCCCGGTGCGGGTGAGCCGCTCAGCCATCGGCGAGCGGCAGATGTTGCCGGTGCAGATGTGCAGGACCCGGAAGACATCGGTCACGACGGCGTCCTGGCTCATCGGGGCCCCTCGACCTCGGGCAGGACTGCCTGGAGCGCCTCGAGGTCCACGGCACCGGCCCGGCGGACCTGCGGGACGTCGCCGGTGAGGTCCACGATCGTGCTCGCGACGGCGTCGCCAGTGCTGCCGGCCTCGAGGTAGACCGCGACGCTGGTGCCGAGCTGACCCAGGGCCTCGCGCGCGGTGGTGGCCGGCGGCAGCCCCGTGCGGTTGGCGCTGCTGACCGCCAGCGGGCCGGTCTCGGCGAGCACCGCGAGGGTGACCGGGTGCAGGGGCATGCGCACGGCGACGGTGCCGCGGGTCTCGCCGAGGTCCCAGGCCAGCGACGGCGCGGCCCGCACGATGAGCGTCAGCCCGCCCGGCCAGAACGCCTCGACCAGGCTGCGCATGCTCGCGCTGACGTGCTCGGCCAGCCCGTCGAGCCCGCGCCAGGAGCCGACGAGCACCGGGACGGGCATGTCGCGGCCGCGGCCCTTGGCGGCCAGCAGCTTGTCGACCGCCGGCGGGGAGAACGCGTCGGCGGCGATGCCGTAGACGGTGTCGGTGGGCAGCACGGCGAGCTGCCCGCGGCGCAGCGCGGCGACCGCCTGCTTCACGCCGTCCTCGCTGTCCTCACCGACCTCGATGACGGTCATGCCGACGCTCCGGTCCAGCGCGCGGTGACGTAGCGGTCGCGGTCTGCGTAGTCCTTGTGGTCGGCGATCTCGACCCAGCCGCCGGCCTGCTCGAACAGCTCCGGCGCGGTCCGCCCCTGCCGGTCGGAGTGCTCGACGACGACCAGGCCGCCGGGCTTGAGCAGCCGGCGCGCGGCCTGCTCGACGAGCCGGATGACGTCGAGGCCGTCCTCGCCCGCCCACAGCGCGATGCCCGGGTCGTGGTCGAGGACCTCCGGGTCGGGGATGTGCGACTCGGTCGTCGCGACGTACGGCGGGTTGCTGATGACGAGGTCGAGCGTGCCGTCGAAGTCGGGCAGGGCGCCCTCGGCGCTGCCCAGGTGCAGCTGCACCTCGGGGTCGCCCGCCTTGACGCGGTTGGCCGCGTTGCGGCGGGTCCAGGCCAGCGCGTCGGGATCGCGCTCGACGGCATGGACGGTGGCGCCCTCGACCTCGTTGGCGAGGGCGAAGGCGATCGTGCCGCTGCCGGTGCACAGGTCGACGCAGAGCGGCGCGTCGACGCCCTTCAGCGCGTCGACGGCGTACTGCACCACCGACTCGGTCTCCGGCCGCGGAACGAAGACCCCCGGTCCGACCTCGAGCTCGATGTAGCGGAAGCCGACGGTGCCCGTGAGGTGCTGCAGCGGCATACGGTCGGCCCGGCGCGCGACGAGGGCGGCGTACGCCGCCGCCCGGTCCTCGTCGAGGTCGTCGACCATGAGCAGGTCGGAGAGCTTGGCCAGCCCGAGAACGTGTACCGCGAGCGCGCGGGCGTCGTGCTCGGGGCTGTCGACGCCGGCATCGGCCAGGCGGGTGGCGGCGGCGGCGATCGCGGTGCGCAGGGGGGTCACGGGGCGTCTTCTCCAGCGAGCTTGGCGGCGGTGTCGGCGTCGACCAGGGACGAGATGACGGCGTCGAGATCGCCGTCGAGGACCTGGCTCAGGTTGTTGGCCTTGTAGCCGCTGCGGTGGTCGGCCACCCGGTTGTCCGGGAAGTTGTAGGTGCGCACCTTCTCGCTGCGGTCGACGGTGCGGATCTGCGCCCCCCGGACGGCACTGTCCTTCGCGGCCTGCTCCTCGAGCGCGAGGGCCAGCAGGCGGGCGCGCAGCACGCGCATGCCCGCTTCCTTGTTCTGCAGCTGGCTCTTCTCGTTCTGCATCGCCACGGTGACCCCCGTCGGGATGTGCGTGATGCGCACCGCCGAGTCGGTGGTGTTGACGCTCTGCCCGCCGGGGCCGCTGGAGCGGTAGACGTCGATGCGCAGGTCGTTCTGGTCGATCGTGACGTCGACCTCCTCCGCCTCGGGCAGCACGAGGACGCCGGCGGCGGAGGTGTGGATGCGGCCCTGCGACTCGGTGACCGGGACGCGCTGGACGCGGTGCACGCCGCCCTCGTACTTCAGCCGGCCGAAGACGGGGTTCGCGGGGTCGCGGCTCTTCACCGCGAGCTGGATGTCCTTGTAGCCGCCGAGCTCGCCCTCGGTCGCGCTGATGACCTCGACCTTCCAGCCGCGCTGCTCGGCGTAGCGGGTGTACATCCGGACCAGGTCGCCGGCGAACAGCGCGCTCTCGTCGCCGCCCTCGCCGGCCTTGACCTCAAGCAGGCAGTCCTTGCCGTCGGCGGGATCGCGCGGGACGAGCAGGTCGCGGATGCGCCCCTCGACCTCGCCGAGCTGCTCCTCGAGGGAGACGGCCAGCTCAGCCATCTCCTTGTCCTCGGCGGCCATCTCGCGGGCAGCCTCGAGGTCGGCCTGCACGGCCTCCTGCTCGCGGATCGCGGCGACCAGCGGGCCGAGCTCGGCGTAGCGCCGGCCCAGCTCGCGAGCGCGCCCCTGGCCGCCGTGCACGCCGGGGTCGGCCAGCTGGGCCTCGAGATCGGCGTACTCGGACAGGGCGTTGTCGGTGGGTGTCCCGATCGCCTGGCTCATGCTGCGCTCCCCTGGTCGCTGGTCCGGGCACGACAGCGGCGCCCCCCCCCGCCGGGGGGGGGGCCGCCCGGGGGGGACATTGGGCGCGTGGCGCCACCCGGCGCGGAAGTTG
>JAJAYV010000189.1 GCA_026786045.1 Frankiaceae bacterium
GCGCAGGGCGGCCGGGGCGTGGGCCGGCACGTTCGGGTTCTTCGGGGCGACCGGCTGCAGGCCGCGCCGAGCAGTCGCTTTGCTGTCAGTGCGTCCGCCGGACCGCGCGCAGCCGAGCGGCCCGGCGCGGGCGCTACTCGCTCTCGGTGGTGGTGCTGGTCTCGCAGCCGCATTCCTTGCACATGGCGCTCCTCCTCCCGGGGTCGGTCCCGGCAGTGTGCACCGCGGGGGATGGACAGGCCCACCGGGCGGGAGCACCGTGCTCGATCCAGCACCGGCGACAGGGCCACCACGAGGCGCCCGACGTGAGCTGCGACCGGGTCGACCAGGTCGAGACCCTGACCTGACGTCCGGCCCCGGTGGCTGTTACCGCGCGTCCGTACGACAGGGGAGCGCTTCGGCGCTGAGAGTGCGGTCCGCCGCAGACTCGACGGACGGAGAATGCACGTGACCACCACCGGACCCACCCGCTCGACCCGCTCCACCTGGTGCACGGGATCGGCACCGAGCTGGTCGCCGCCGACTGGCCGCCCGTCACGACCACCGAGGCGCGCGAGCTCCTGGCTGCCTACGGGCTGGTCGCGCGCCGCGTCGCCTGGCGCAGCCCCCAACCCCTGTCGGCGGCGGCGCTCGTCCAGACCGATGACGGGACGGTCTTCGTCAAGCGGTCCGACCCGCGGGTGCGCACGGCTGCCGACCTCGCCGAGGAGCACGCCTTCGGCGATCACCTGCGGGCCCGCGGCGTCCCGTTGCCCGAGGTGCTCACGACGACGATCGGCGAGCGTGCCGTCTCGACTCCCACAGCCACGTACGAGGTGCACGCCGCCGGGGTCGGCGAGGACCGCTACCGCGACGTGCCGTCGTGGGGCCCGCCGCACAGCCTGGCCGACGCGCGCGCGACCGGGCGCGCCCTGGCGCTCCTGCAGCAGGCAGCCGCCGGCTTCGACCGGCCCGCCCGGAGACGGCGCCGGGTGAGGTCAGCGCGGTGCTGGACCTCGGGCTGTGCGACCGCACCTCCCCGGTCGTCGAGCTGGCGACGGTCGTCGAGCGCAGCGGGATCGCCTGGCTCGACGCCAAGCCCGCGGCCCGGCCCGGCCCGAGGTCGTGGCTGAGCTGGTCGGCGGCTGGGCCGAGGTGCTGCCGGTCGACGTGGCCGACCTGCGCGCCGTGCTGCCGCTGGTGCACGTCGGCTTCGCGGTGTCCGAGATCGCCTACTACGCAGGCGTGACCGGCAGCCTGGCCGACGCCGAGGTGGCGTACGAGACCTACCCGGTCGGGCACGCCCGGTGGTGGCAGGGACCGTCCGCGCAGGCGCTGCCCGACAGGATCTCGTCGGGCCGACCCGTGTGACGCGTGCCACACTCCGGGCCCCAATCAGCAGTCGGAGGGTGGACCACGTGGCCGAGCAGTTCGACGTCGTCGTCGTCGGTGGAGGATCAGCCGGGGCGGTGCTCGCCGCGCGGCTGTCGGAGGACCCGTCGGTGCGGGTGGCACTGGTCGAGGCCGGCGGTCCGCCGCCGCCCGAGGAGTCGATGCCCGCGGCGGTCGCGTCGCTGCAGCTCAACCCCGAGACCGACTGGATGTACACCGGTGACGCCGGCGGCGTCGGCCGCGGGCTCGCCGAGGGCCGGATGATGGTGCCGCGCGGCAAGATGCTCGGCGGCTCCTCCGGCATCAACTACATGGCCTACGTGCGAGGCCACCCCGGCGACTTCGACGCCTGGGCCGACGGCGGCGCGCAGGGCTGGTCCTACGGCGAGCTGCTGCCGTACTTCAAGAAGTCGGAGGGCATCCAGCCCAGCGGCGACATCGTCGTCGACCACGACGCCCACAACCCCGACGGACCGCTCGGCGTCTCGGTGCGCGCACCGGTCGTGCCGAGCGCGCAGCAGTTCGTCGACGCGGCGCGGGCCTCGGGTATCCCGACCGGCGACTACAACGGCGGCGACCGGGCGCGGCCCGAGGGCGTGGCCTCGCTGTTCCAGACCACGACCAAGGACGGCAAGCGCACCTCGACCTTCCACGCGTTCCTCGAGCCGGTCATGGACGCGCGGGACAACCTCGTCGTCATCCCGCATGCGCACGTGACGCGCGTCCTGCTCGAGGACGGCGCCGACGGGCTCGTCGCGACCGGCGTGGAGTACCGCACCGCCGACGGCAGCGTCGAGACGGTGACCGCGGCCAAGGAGGTCGTGCTGTCGGCGGGCGCGATCGGGTCGCCGCAGCTGCTCCTGCTGTCCGGGATCGGCCCGGCCTCGGAGCTGGCCGAGGTCGGGATCGACTGCCGGCTCGACCTCCCCCACGTGGGAAAGCACCTCAAGGACCACCTGCACACGCCCATGGTGTTCCCGGCCCCCGGCATCGGACTGAACATGACCGAGGTGGCGCTGTCGCTCGGCCCGGATGCGCTGCGCGCTCCCGCCGGGCCGCTGCCGGCCGACCCGGCCGACGACGACGCCCTGCCGCCCGAGCTCGCCGGCGTCAAGGCCGAGGCCGAGCGGCGCCTGGCCGAGTGGGCCACCACCGGCCGGAGCCTGGTGTCCTCCTCGCTCTACGACGCGGGTCTCTGGTACTCCACCGGCCTCGGGGACGAGCACACGCACGACGCGCAGATCGGCTTCCTCGTCTGCGGCTACACCCCCGACCTGTGGCGGGCGCTGTTCCGCGTCGACCCGGACGTGTACTTCGAGGACGCCGCGGCGCCGCTGGCCCCCGAGTCCGAGGTCGTGATCATGCT
Organism: Frankiaceae bacterium; assembly: GCA_026786045.1. Taxonomy (GTDB): domain Bacteria; phylum Actinomycetota; class Actinomycetes; order Mycobacteriales; family SCTD01; genus SCTD01. The sequence goes on from JAJAYV010000189.1 coordinate 2,738, forward strand.
GCCGAACCCGGTGCAGCCGCACTCCGAGGGTGAGGTGCGGCTCGCGAGCGCGGATCCTCTGCAGCCGCCGCGGATCTCGCTGAACTACTTCGCCGACCCGCACGACGTGAAGGTGATGGTCGCGGTGATGCGCCGGGCGCTGGAGCTGGTCGGCAACTGGCCGGTGGACGGCATGGGGTCGCTGATGGTCCCGCCGCAGCTGGCCGAGGCGCACGGCCACGCGCCGGGCGACGAGCCGAGCGACGCGCTGCTCGAGGACCTGGCCCGGCACTACGCGCTGACCGTCTACCACGAGACCTCGACCTGCCGGATCGGCGACGTCGTCGACACCGACCTACGCGTCAAGGGCGTCGCTCGGCTGCGCGTCGCGGATGCCAGTGTCATGCCGAACGTGACGTCGGGGAACACGAACGCCCCGACGATCATGATCGGCGAGAAGGCCGCCGAGCTCATCGCCGCCGAGCACGGCATCGCGCTGGTCGAGACCGTCGGGGCCGCCTGACGCACTGCGCTCCGGGCCCCACCCGCCCGTACACTTGGCACTCGACTGACCGGAGTGCCAGGAGGAGGCGAGCAGCGTGCTGGACGACCGCAAGCTCGAGGTCCTGCGCGCCATCGTCGAGGACTTCGTCTCGACCACCGAGCCGGTCGGGTCCAAGTCCCTCGCCGAGCGGCACGGCCTCGGGGTGAGCCCGGCGACCGTGCGCAACGACATGGCCGCGCTCGAGGACGAGGGCTACATCACCCACCCGCACACCAGCGCCGGACGCATCCCGACCGACAAGGGCTACCGGCTGTTCGTCGACCAGCTCTCGACGGTCAAGCCGCTGTCACCGGCCGAGCGTCGGGCGATCCAGTCCTTCCTCGAGGGGGCCGTCGACCTCGACGACGTCGTCCGCCGCTCGGTGCGCCTGCTTGCGCAGCTGACCCGCCAGGTCGCGGTGGTGCAGTACCCGTCGCTGTCGCGCAGCTCGGTGCGCCACCTCGAGATCGTCCACCTCGCGCCGAACCGCCTGCTGCTCGTGCTCATCACCGACACCGGCCGGGTCGAGCAGCGGGTGCTCGAGCTGCCGACGACCCTGTCCGACGACGACGTCGCGCTGCTGCGCCAGGCCTTCGGCAGTCGGCTGCACGGCGCGCGCCTGGTCGATGCTCCGGCCGCCCTGTCCGACCTGCCCGATGCGGCGCCCATGGCGATCCGTCCGGTGCTCACCAGCGTCATGTCGGTGGTGCTCGAGACGCTGGTCGACCAGCCCGAGGAGCGCATCGCGCTGGCCGGCACGGCCAACCTCACCCGGCACGTCCTGGACTTCCCGCAGACGCTTCGCCCGGTCCTCGAGGCGCTGGAGGAGCAGGTCGTCCTGCTCAAGCTGCTGGGCGAGGTCAACGACCCCACGACCGTGCACGTCAAGATCGGCGAGGAGAACAACGTGGAGGGACTCCGGTCCACCTCCGTGGTGACGGTGGGCTACGGCCCCGACGGCGGGGCGTACGGCGGCCTCGGCGTCGTCGGCCCGACCCGCATGGACTACGCCGGCAACATGGGCCAGGTGCGCGCGGTCGCGCGCTACGTCGGCGAGCTGCTGGCGGGCGCGTAGTGGCCGACTACTACGGCGCTCTCGGCGTCGCGCCCGGCGCGACCGACGACGAGGTCAAGAAGGCCTACCGCAAGCTGGCCCGCCAGCTGCACCCCGACGTCAACCCCGACCCCGAGGCGCAGGAGCGCTTCAAGGCGGTCACCGCGGCGTACGAAGTGCTCTCGGACCCGCAGAAGCGCCAGATCGTCGACCTGGGCGGGGATCCGCTGTCCAACGGCGCCGGCAGCCCCGGGAACCCGTTCTCGCAGGGCTTCGGCGGGCTCGGCGACATCATGGACGCGTTCTTCGGCGGTGGCGGGGGCGGCGGGCGCGGTCCGCGCAGCCGGGTCCGGCAGGGCTCCGACGCGCTGCTGCGCATCGAGTGCGACCTGGCCGAGACCGCCTTCGGCACCGACCGCGAGATGACGCTGGAGACCGCGGTCGTCTGCTCGACCTGCACCGGCCAGGGCACGGCCCCCGGCACCCACCCCAGCATCTGCGACACCTGCCAGGGGCGTGGTGAGGTCCAGCAGGTGCAGCGCTCGTTCCTCGGCCAGGTCATGACGACCCGCGCCTGCCCGCGCTGCAGCGGCCTCGGCTCGATCATCGAGCACCCGTGCGGCGAGTGCGGCGGCGACGGCCGGGTGCGCGCGCGGCGCACCCTGACCGTGAAGGTCCCCGCCGGCATCGAGAGCGGCATGCGGATCCGGCTCACCGGCGAGGGCGAGGTCGGCCCCGGCGGCGGCCCCGCCGGCGACCTCTACGTCGAGGTGGTCGAGCGGCCGCACCCGGTCTTCACCCGCGACGGCGACGACCTGCACTGCACGCTCACCCTGCCGATGACCGCCGCGGCGCTCGGCACCGTCCTCCCGCTGGCCACCCTCGACGGCGACGAGTCGCTCGACATCTCCCCCGGCACCCAGCCGGACGAGGTCATCACGCTGCGGGCCCGCGGCGTGCCGCACCTGCGCGGCACCGGTCGCGGCGACCTGCACGTCCACCTGCGCATAGAGGTGCCGACCCGGCTCGACGCCAAGCAGGAGGAGCTGCTGCGCGACCTGGCCCGGCTGCGCGGCGAGGAGCACCCGGCCGGCACCGGCAAGGGAAACGGCCTGTTCGGTCGCCGCCGGCGGTGACCGCGGCGCTGTTCCTCTGGGACGACCTGACGACCGATGAGGTCGAGCTGTCCGGTCCCGAGGGACGGCACGCTGCGACCGTGCGGCGGGTGCGGGTCGGCGAGGCCGTCGACCTCGCCGACGGCCGCGGCACCCGCGCTCACTGCACCGTCCTGTCCCTGGGGCACGATGTCGTACGCCTGCGCGTCGACGCGCGCGAGCACGAGCCCGAGCCGGCGCCCCGCGTGCTGCTCGTCCAGGCGCTGGCCAAGGGCGACCGCGGCGAGCTCGCCGTCGAGCTGGCCACCGAGGTCGGCGTCGACGAGGTCGTGCCCTGGCAGGCCGAGCGCTGCATCGTGAAGTGGGAGGGCCCGCGGGGTGAGAAGGCGCTGGGGCGCTGGCGCTCCACCGCCCGCGAGGCCGGCAAGCAGTCGCGCCGGGCCCGCCACCCGGTGGTCGGGCCGTGGGTGTCCACCGACGAGCTGCTGGCGCGGGTGGCCACCACCCCGACGCTGCTGCTGCACGAGGGCGCCGCCGCGCCGCTGGCGTCGGTTCCGCTGCCGGCCTCCGGTGACCTGCTGCTCGTCGTCGGCCCCGAGGGCGGCATCACCGACCGCGAGCTCGAGCGACTGACGGACGTCGGCGCGGTGGCGGTCCGCCTCGGCAGCAGCGTGGTCCGCACGTCCACGGCGGGCGCTGTCGCCCTCGCGGTGGTGAGCGCGCGCACCTCGCGCTGGGCCTGAGCCGGCGAGGTCGTACGGTCGACCCATGAGCGACTGCCTGTTCTGCCGGATCGTGGCCGGGGAAGTGCCGGCCACGGTCGTCGCCGAGACCGAGCGCACCGTCGCCTTCCGCGACGTCGCGCCGCAGGCGCCGACCCACGTCCTCGTCGTGCCGCGCGACCACCACGCCCACGCGGCCGCCTGCGCCGCCCCCGACCCCGGGCTGCTGGCCGACCTGCTCGTCGCCGCGGCCGACGTGGCGCGCGCGGAGGGCCTCGAGGGCGGCTACCGGCTGCTGACGAACACAGGTCCGGACGCCGGGCAGACCGTCCACCACCTGCACGTCCACGTGCTCGGCGGACGCGCACTGGGGGCGCTGGGCTGACCCCTTCGCGGGTAGCCTCGGGGGTCCACGTCCCGATCCCGGAGAGCAGGCGAACGGCAGCCGCCGACCCCATGCCCGACACCACTGCGTCGACCCCACGGGTCGACCGCGTCATCAGCAAGATCGTCGTGCCGGCCGAGCAGTCCATGGTCGCCCTTCTCGGCAGCCGCGACGAGGTCCTGCGGACCGTCGAGCGGGTGCTCACGAGCGACGTGCACGTGCGCGGCAACGAGATCACCCTCACCGGTTCAGCCCGCGACAACGCGCTGGGCGTGCTGTTGTTCGAAGCGCTGCTGGCGCTGCTCGGCAAGGGCGAGACGCTCACCGGCGAGGCCGTGGAGCGCAGCGCCGCGATGCTCCGCCAGGCCGACGGCAGCAAGCCCGCCGAGGTGCTGACCCTCAACATCCTGTCCAACCGCGGCCGCACCATCCGGCCCAAGACGGTGAACCAGAAGCGCTACGTAGAGGCGATCGACGCACACACGATCACGTTCGGCATCGGCCCGGCCGGCACCGGCAAAACCTACCTGGCGATGGCCAAGGCCGTGCAGGCGCTGCAGGCCAAGCAGGTCAACCGGATCATCCTCACCCGCCCGGCCGTCGAGGCGGGGGAGCGGCTGGGCTTCCTGCCCGGGACCCTGTTCGACAAGATCGACCCGTACCTACGGCCGCTGTACGACGCGTTGCACGACATGCTCGACCCCGACTCGATCCCCAAGCTCATGGCCGCGGGCACCATCGAGGTCGCGCCCCTGGCGTACATGCGTGGCCGGAGCCTCAACGACGCGTTCATCATCCTCGACGAGGCGCAGAACACCACGGCCGAGCAGATGAAGATGTTCCTCACCCGCCTGGGCTTCGGCAGCCGCATCGTCGTCACCGGCGACGTCACGCAGGTCGACCTGCCGGGCGGGGCGACCAGCGGGCTGCGGGTGGTGCGCGACATCCTCGACGGCATCGAGGACGTGCACTTCTCCACGCTGACGAGCAGCGACGTCGTGCGGCACCGCCTGGTCGGCCGGATCGTCGACGCCTACGCGCAGTACGACGCGGAGAACGAAGCGGCCCGCGGCCCGCAGCGCGCCCCCGGTCGTCGCGACGACGTGCGCAGGTCGCGATGAGCATCGAGGTCGCCAACGAGAGCGGCGTCGTCGTCAACGAGGAGTCCCTCGTCCGCGTCGCGCGGCACGTCCTGGACCGGCTGGGCGTCTCGCCGCTGGCCGAGCTGTCGCTGCTGCTCGTCGACGTGGACCAGATGGAGAAGCTGCACGTGCGGTGGATGGGCGAGGCCGGCCCGACCGACGTGCTGGCCTTCCCGATGGACGAGCTCGACCTGCGCGGCTCGCGCGGCGTCGCGCACGGCTCGGGCCACGGCGCGCCCGCAGAGGACGACGACGACGCGAGTCCGGCGGTGCTCGGCGACGTCGTGCTGTGCCCGGAGGTCGCCGAGCGGCAGGGCCGTGAGGCCGGCCACGGGACCGCGGCCGAGCTCGAGCTGCTCTGCACCCACGGCGTGCTGCACCTGCTCGGCTACGACCACGGCGAGCCCGAGGGGCACACCGAGATGTTCGGCCTGCAGGGCGAGCTGCTCGCGAGCTGGCAGGCCGCGCGCGGCCGCTGACTGACGCCGCAGGGCTAGCGACGGCGGCGCGCCGCCTTGCGGGCGCAGGCGGTGCACGTGCCGAAGACCTCGACGGTGTGCGAGACCTCGGTGAAGCCGTGCGTCGCAGCGACCGCACTGGCCCAGGCCTCGACCTCGGGGCCCTCCACTTCGACGCTCCGCCCGCAGCCGCGGCAGACCAGGTGGTGGTGGTGCTCGGCGGTCGGGCAGCGCCGGTAGACCGCCTCGCCGCCGTCGGTGCGCAGCACGTCGATGTGGCCGGCGTCGGCGAGCGCCTGCAGGTGCCGGTACACGGTCGTCAGGCCGACCGACGCGCCGTCGTGGCGCAGCAGGTCGTGCAGCTCCTGAGCGCTCCGGAAGCCGTCGACCTTGTCGAGCACGTCGGCCACCGCGGTGCGCTGACGGGTCGACCGCAGACCGGGCAGGGCTGGGGCGGTGCTCTCGCTCACCGGGGCGTCGGCTCCTTCGTCGTCGTCAGGGCGGGGGGGGCGACGAGCAGGTCGCCGAAGGTCCGGCGCCGATGCCGCACGAGGACGCCGCCGACACTAGCCAGCGCGAAGCAGCCCAGGGCGACGACCACGATGAGCGCGCCCGGCGCCGTGTTGGTGTAGAAGGACCCGAGGACGCCGCTCACCGAGGCCAGCACGCCGGCGCCGAGGGCGACGACCACGGTCGCCCGGAAGCCGCGGACGAGCTGCTGCGCGGTGGCTACGGGCACGACCATCAGCGCGCTCACCAGCAGCAGCCCGACGACGCGCATCGCGACGGTGACGGTCAGGGCGGCCATGACGGCGAGCAGGAGGTTGAGGGTCCGGACCGGCAGCCCGGCGACCTTGGCGTACTCCTCGTCGTGGCAGACGGCGAACATCTGCCGACCGACCACGGCCAGCGTGAGCAGCAGCGCGCCGGACAGCACGCTGATGACGACGACGTCGGTCGGCGAGACCGCCGTCAGCGAGCCGAACAGGTACGACAGCAGGCTCGCGTTGCCCCCCTCGGGCGACAGCCCGATGAGCAGCACGCCGCCGGCGATGCCGCCGTAGAACATCAGCGCGAGCGCGACGTCTCCGCCGGTGCGGCCGTGCTGGCGTACCAGCTCGATGACGACCGCGCCGATGCTGGCCACCACCACGGCGGTCAGGACGGGCGCCGTGCCGAGCAGGAAGCCGAGCGCGACGCCGGTCAGGGCGATGTGGCCGATGCCGTCGCCCATCAGCGACAGCCGGCGTTGCACCAGGAAGACGCCGACCGCCGGTGCGGCCAGACCGACCAGCAGCGCGGCGATGAGCGCCCGCTGCATGAAGTCGAAGGCGAGCGGGTTCACCGCAGTCCCCAGACGTGGCGCGACGACGGGTGCGGCTCGTGCACCGGGTGGGCGTGCTCGGGGTCGTGCAGGTGCAGGTGGTCGGAGTCCGGGGGAGCGCCGTCGTGCAGCACCCGGCCGTCGGCCATGGTCACGGCGCGGGTGATGAGCGGCGTCATCGGCCCGAGCTCATGCGCGACGAGCACGATCGTCGCGCCGCCGTTCGCGAGCTCGCCGAGGGTCTCGGCGAGCCCGGCCTGGCTGGCCGCGTCGACGCCGGCTGTGGGCTCGTCGAGCACGAGCAGCTCGGGGTCGCAGGTCAGGGCCCGGGCGATGAGGACCCGCTGCTGCTGCCCGCCGGACAGCGTCGACACGCTGTCGCCGGCGCGGTCGGACAGCCCGACGGTGGCGATGGCTCGGTCGACGGCCTCGCGGTCGGCCGCGCGCGGCCGGCGCAGGCCGGTCAGCGCGAGCCGCCCGGTGGACACGACCTCGCGCACCGTGGCCGGCACGCCCGTGGTCGCCCCGCCGCGCTGCGGCACGTAGCCGATCCGCGTCCAGTCGTGGAAGTGGAGGAACGGCGTGCCGAAGAGAGCGAGATCACCTTCGGCCAAGGGGATCAGACCCAGCACGGCCCGGATGAGGGTGCTCTTGCCGGAGCCGTTCGCACCGAGGACCGCCACCACCTCGCGGGGCGCGACGTGCAGGTCCACGCCCGTCAGCGCGGCGCGCCCGTCGTAGGCGACGGTTGCGCCGCGTAGGTCGATGACGGCGTCGGTCACGCGGTCACGCGGTCACGCGCAGTCCAGGGCGGTCTGCAGCGACTGCAGGTTGGTGCGCATCGCGCTCACGTAGTCGCCGGTCTCCGGAGCGCCCTCCAGCGGGCTGAGAACGACCGCCTCGGCGCCGACCTCGCGGGCCAGCGACTCGGCCACGCGCGGGCTGGCGGTCTCCTCGAAGAAGATGGTCGTCACGCCGTTCTCCTGCGCGTAGGTGGCCACCTCGGCCAGGCGCCCGGGGGAGGCCTCGTCGTCGGGCGACAGACCGGCGAGCGAGACCTGCTCCAGACCGTACGCGCCGGCCAGGTAGCCGAACGCGTCGTGGCTGGTGACGATCTCCTGCCGCGCGCAGGAGCTCAGTCCGCTGCGCAGCTCCCCGTCGAGCTCGCCCAGCTCAGCCTGCAGTGCCGCCGCCCGCTCCTGGAACGCGTCCGCCCGGTCGGGGTCGAGCTCGGCCAGCTCGTCGGCGAGCGCGCCTGCGATGGTGCCCAGGCGCACCGGGTCGAGCCAGACGTGCGGGTCCTGACCGCCCTCGCCCTCGCGCAGCTCGACGGTGGTCAGCACGTCCAGCGCCTTGTCCGCCGCCTGCTGCTCGACGGCCTCGTCGACCGCCGGCTGGAAGCCCTCGGAGTAGACGACCAGGTCGGTCTCGGACAGGCCCGCGACCTGCTGGGGTGTGAGCTCGAGGTCGTGCGGCTCGCCCCCCGGCTTGGTGAGGTTCACCACGTCGACGTCCGGACCGCCGACCCGCTCGGCCACGAACGCGTACGGGTAGAAGCCGACCGAGACCTCGAGCCGATCGCCTGCCTGCTCGGCGTCCCCGCCGTCGGCGGTTCCTCCGCAGGCGCTGAGCAGGAGGGTGGCGGTCAGGACGGTGGCAGCGGTCTTCAGGTGCATGACGACGACCTTATCCGAATCGACAATCGTTGCCAACTAGGGTTCATGCCGCCCCTTCCGTACGCTCTGCCTCGACATGGACAGCCTTTCCCACCTGCGCGTCGCACCGGTCGGATGACCAGCACCGAGGTCCTGCCGCTCGTCGTCGCCGTCGGCTTCGTGCTGCTCGCGGGGCTGCTCGGCAGTCTGGAGGCCGCGCTGGCGCGCGTCTCGCGGGTCCGCGTCGAGGAGCTGGTCCGCGAGGGCAGGTCCGGGGCCGGCCGCCTGCAGCAGGTCATGTCCGACCCGCCGCGGTCGCTCAACCTCCTGCTGCTCCTGCGGGTCATCTTCGAGCTGTCGGCCGCCGGCGTCGTCGTGTCGTACTGCGTCGACCGCATCGACGGCTCGCTCGCGGTGGTCCTGGCAGTGGCCGTGATGACCGTCGTCAGCTACGTCTTCGTGGGCGTGGCCCCGCGCACCATCGGCCGCCAGCAGGCCGAGCGGGTGGCCCTCGGCGGGGCGGGAGTGGCGCTGCTGCTCACCCGCGTCTTCGGTCCGCTGCCGACGTTGCTCATCCTCATCGGCAACGCGCTCACCCCGGGCAAGGGCTTCCGCGAGGGGCCGTTCTCCTCCGAGGCCGAGCTGCGCGACCTGGTCGAGATCGCCCAGGAGCGCGGCGTCGTGGAGCGCTCCGAGCGCGACATGATCAACTCGGTGTTCGAGCTGGGCGACACGATCGTGCGTGAGGTGATGGTGCCGCGCCCGGACATCGTGACGATCGAGCGCGGCAAGACCGTGCGGCAGGCGCTGAACCTCGCGCTGCGCAGCGGGTTCAGCCGCATCCCTGTCGTCGGCGACAACGCCGACGACGTCCTCGGCGTGGCCTACCTCAAGGACCTCGTCCGCAAGGAGCGCAGCGAGGGCGGCGGCACGGTCAAGGTCGAGGACGCCATGCGCGAACCGGTCTTCGTGCCGGAGAGCAAGCCGATCGACGAGCTGCTGCGCGAGATGCAGGCCGAGCTCGGCCACATCGCCGTCGTCGTCGACGAGTACGGCGGCACCGCCGGGCTTGTCACCATCGAGGACGTCCTCGAGGAGATCGTCGGGGAGATCACCGACGAGTACGACCGCGAGACCCCGCCGGTCGAGGAGGTCGACGAACGCACCCGTCGGGTGACCGCCAGGCTGCCCGTCGAGGACCTCGAGGAGCTCTACGGCGTCGAGCTCGAGAAGGACGACGTCGAGACCGTGGGCGGGCTGATGGCCATGCTGCTCGGACGGGTGCCGATCCCTGGCGCGACCGTCCGGGTGTCAGGGCTGCAGCTCGTCGCCGAGAGCGCGAAGGGCCGGCGCAACCGCATCGGCACCGTCCTCGTCACGCGTGACATGCCCAACCCGCAGGAGGAGAACCGTGCCTGACCTCGACCCCGAGGACGTCAAGATCGTGACGCTGGCGAGGGGGGCCCGGCTGCGGGCGCACGCGCCGCACACGGGCGTGGCCGAGGGTGCGGCGGTGCGAGACGCCGACGGCCGGACCTACGCCGGGGCGACGGTCGAGAACCGCGACCCGTGCCTGACCACCTCCGCCCTGCGCGCGGCCGTCGTAGCCGCCGCCTCCAGCGGCGCACGCGCCTTCGAGGCCGCTGCGGTCGTGGGCGGAGCGCTCGTCTCCGCGGCCGACGTCGCGCTGCTCCGCGAGTTCGGCGTCGGCGTCCCGCTGCTGCTCGCGGGCGATGACGGGGTCGTGCACCACACCGTCACCACCTGACCGCCCGCCGTCGGACCCGGGCCGAGCGCCGGCTCTGGGAGGATGGTCGACCGTGACCCCCACTCCGCCGGGCTTCCGCTCCGGCTTCGCCTGCTTCGTCGGGCGTCCCAACGCCGGCAAGTCGACCCTGACCAACGCCCTCATCGGGCAGAAGGTCGCCATCACGAGCAGCCGGCCGCAGACCACGCGGCACGCTGTGCGCGGCATCGTGCACCGCCCCGACGCCCAGCTCGTGCTCGTCGACACCCCCGGTCTGCACAAGCCGCGCACGCTGCTGGGCCAGCGGCTAAACGCCATCGTCCGCGAGACCTACGCCAGCGTGGACACCATCTGCTTCTGCGTGACCGCCGACGACAAGATCGGCCCTGGTGACCGCTTCATCGCCGCAGAGCTCGCGCAGGTCACGACACCGGTCATCGCGGTCGTCACCAAGACCGACAAGGTGTCCAAGCAGCAGGTCGGGGAGCAGCTGCTCGCCGTCTCGCAGCTCGCCGACTGGGCCGAGATCGTGCCCACCAGCGCGGTCTCGGACTTCCAGGTGGGGCTGCTGGCCGACCTGCTCGTCGCGCGCCTGCCCGAGGGGCCGGCGCTGTTCCCGGACGGCGAGCTCACCGACGAGCCCGAGCAGGTGATGATCGGCGAGCTCATCCGCGAGGCGGCCCTCGAGGGCGTCCGCGACGAGCTCCCGCACTCCCTCGCCGTCACCGTCGAGGAGATGAACCTGCGGGAGGACCGCCCGGAGGACAAGCCGCTCCTGGACGTCTTCGCGACCGTCCACGTCGAGCGCGACAGCCAGAAGGCGATCGTCCTCGGTACGGGCGGCGCCCGGCTCAAGGGCGTCGGCACGACAGCACGGCACCAGATCGAGTCGCTGCTGGGGATGCGGGTGTTCCTCAACCTGCACGTCACCGTCTCCAAGGACTGGCAGAAGGACCCCAAGCAGCTGCGCAAGCTCGGCTTCTAGGCCGCCCGGGACGAGGACGGCTCGGCGTGCTGACCGGGCCGCCGCGCCGGACTAGCGTGCAGGGGTGAGCCTCTACCGGGACGAGGGTGTCGTCCTGCGGGTGCAGAAGCTCGGCGAGGCCGACCGGATCATCACGCTGCTGACGCGCCGGCACGGCCGGGTGCGCGCCGTGGCCAAGGGCGTGCGGCGGACCCGATCGAAGTTCGGCGCGACGGTCGAGCCGTTCAGCCACGTCGACCTGCAGCTCTACGCCGGTCGCTCGCTCGACATCGTCGTGCAGGCCGAGAGCCTCACCGCCTACGGCGAGCGGCTGGTCGCCGACTACGGCCGCTACACCGCCGGCACCGCCGTCCTGGAGACCGCCGAGCGGCTGACGGCGGAGGAGCGCGAGCCCTCGCTGCGGCTGTTCCTGCTCGTGGTCGGGGCGCTGCGCGCACTGGCCGGCGGCGGGCCCGACGCGCTCGCGCCGCGCGACCCGTCGATGGTCCTCGACGCCTTCCTGCTGCGCGCCATGTCGGTCGCCGGCTACGCCCCCGCGCTGGCCGACTGCGCCCGATGTGGGACGCCCGGTCCGCATCGCGCGTTCTCCATCCC
>JAJAYV010000190.1 GCA_026786045.1 Frankiaceae bacterium
CCTTGGCGCCGTTGCCCTTGCGGCCGCGGGCCAGGTCGTCCAGCTCGGCCAGGTCGGCCGGGCCCATGACGGCCAGCTCGGCGGGGGTGAGCACCGGCGGGCGGGTGGACAGCGGGCGGCGGCCGTTGCCGGTCGGGTGCTCGCGGGCCGGGCGCTTCACGACGGCGGCGAAGACCTCGAGCACCTCGTCCTTGTTCAGCGTCTCCTTGTCGAGCAGGCGGAGCACCATCTCATCGAGCACGTCGCGGTACTCGACGAGGATCTCCCACGCCTCGTGGTGGGCGTCCTCGACGAGCGCGCGCACCTCGGCGTCGACGACCGCAGCGACCTCCTCGGAGTAGTCGCGGCCGTGGCCCATGTCGCGGCCCATGAAGACCTCGCCGGACTCCTGGCCGAACTTCACCGCGCCGAGGCGCTCGCTCATGCCGTACTGCGTCACCATCGCGCGGGCGGTGGCGGTGGCCTTCTCGATGTCGTTGCTGGCGCCGGTGGTGGGGTCGTGGAAGACCAGCTCCTCGGCGGCGCGGCCGCCCATGGCGTAGGCGAGCATGTCGAGCAGCTCGGCCCGCGTCTGGGAGTACTTGTCCTCGGTCGGCAGCACCATCGTGTAGCCCAGCGCGCGACCGCGCGGCAGGATCGTGATCTTGTGCACCGGGTCGGTGTTGGGCAGCGCGTGGGCGACGAGCGCGTGGCCGGCCTCGTGGTAGGCCGTGACCTTCTTCTCCTTGTCGCCCATCAGCCGCGTCTTGCGCTGCGGGCCGGCCATGACGCGGTCGATGGCCTCCTCGAGCATGGGCATGTCCACGAGCTTGCCGCCGTTGCGGGCGGTGAGCAGCGCGGCCTCGTTGAGGACGTTGGCGAGGTCGGCGCCGGTGAAGCCCGGGGTGCGCCGGGCGATGACCTCGAGGTCGAGGCCGGGCGCGACCGGCTTACCCTTGGCGTGCACCTGGAGGATCTGCCGGCGGCCCTGCATGTCGGGGCGGTCGACCGCGATCTGCCGGTCGAAGCGGCCCGGGCGCAGCAGCGCCGGGTCGAGGATGTCGGGACGGTTGGTGGCGGCGATGAGGATGACGCCGCCCTTGACGTCGAAGCCGTCCATCTCGACGAGCATCTGGTTGAGCGTCTGCTCGCGCTCGTCGTGGCCGCCGCCCATGCCGGCGCCGCGGTGCCGGCCGACGGCGTCGATCTCGTCGATGAAGATGATCGCCGGGGCGTTGGCCTTGGCCTGCTCGAACAGGTCGCGCACGCGGCTCGCGCCGACGCCGACGAACATCTCGACGAAGTCCGAGCCGGAGATCGCGTAGAACGGCACGCCCGCCTCGCCGGCGACCGCGCGGGCCAGCAGCGTCTTGCCGGTGCCGGGCGGACCGTACAGCAGGACGCCCTTGGGGATCTTGGCCCCGACGGCCTGGAACTTGGCCGGCTCCTGCAGAAACTCCTTGATCTCGGAGAGCTCCTCGAGGGCCTCGTCAGCCCCGGCGACGTCGGCGAACGTCGTCTTCGGAGTGTCCTTGCTGACCAGCTTGGCCTTGCTCTTGCCGAACTGCATGACCTTGCTGCCGCCGCCCTGCATCTGCGTCATGAAGTAGAAGAGCAGGCCGAGGATGAGCAGGATCGGCAGGAAGCTGATGAGGATCGAGGTCAGCAGGCCCTGGTTGTTGACCTGCGCGTTGTAGGCGACGTCGGCCTCGTCCAGGGCGGCGATGATCTGCGGGCCCTGGTCGATGAGGTAGAACGCCTTGACCTTGGACTCGCCGTCGAGGGTGACGCCGTCGGTCAGGGTGAGCTGCACCTCCTGCTCGCGGTCCAGCACCTGGACCGGGTCGTCCTCGCTGCTGACGACGTCGCCGCTCTCGATCGCCGCGAGCACCGCGGAGGTGTCGACCTCGGTGAATTCGTCGTCGCCGCGCAGGCTGCTGGTCACGAACAGCAGGACCAGCACGCCTAGGGCGATGTAGAGGAAGGGCCCGCGGGAGAAGCGCTTGAAGTTCATCGATGCGGAGCGCGAGGCCCCGTCCCTCCTGGAGATGGGCAGATGGCGACGGTACACCGGTACGGCGGCTCGTCCCCCGGTCCAACGGGCCGCGCGGAGGCGGTGTTCCGAGGGTGTCCAGTGTCGCTCAAGGACGGACGGCGTACACCTCGGGACGCAGCAGCCCCACGAAGGGCAGATCGCGGTAGCGCTCGGCGTAGTCGAGGCCGTAGCCGACGACGAAGTCGCTCGGGATGTCGAAGCCGACGTACTTCACCGGCACGTCGACCCTGGCCGCGTCGGGCTTGCGGAGCAGCGCGACGACCTCGATCGAGGCGGGCTGGCGCGAACCCATGTTCTTGAGCAGCCAGGACAGCGTCAGGCCGGAGTCGATGACGTCCTCGACGACGACGACGTGCTTGTCGACGATGTCGCGGTCGAGGTCCTTGAGGATGCGGACGACGCCGCTGCTGCTCGTCGAGGAGCCGTAGGAGCTGACGGCCATGAACTCCATGGACACCGGGGTGCGCAGCGCTCGGGCGAAGTCGGCCATGAACATGACGGCGCCCTTGAGCACGCCGACCAGCAGGATCTCCTTGCCGACGTAGTCGGCGTCCACCTGCTTGGCCAGCTCGGCCACCTTGGCGGCGATCTCCTGCTCGGAGATGATGACCTTCTCGATCTCCTTGGGCACGTCAGCCGTCACGGGGGCGAGGCTAGCCGCCCGCCGCGCCGCTCCACCCGGGTGCCGCCCGGCAGGGCGACCGGGCCCTGTCCGCGCCAGTCCTCGACGAGCGCGCGCAGCGACTCGACGTGCTGCGCCGTCACGGCGGCGCCGCAGTGCTGCTCGGCCCACCGCTTGAGCGCGCGCGAGCGCAGAGCGGCCGGCAGCGCGGCCAGCGCGGCGA
>JAJAYV010000191.1 GCA_026786045.1 Frankiaceae bacterium
GCACCGACGGCGGCTGCGGGATCGTCGGGTGCGCGAGCGCGTCGAGCCTCGCGGCGGCGAAGACCGCGCGCCAGTCGGCCCGCCAGCGCACCCGGTCGCGCTGCGCCTGCTCGTACTGCTCCGGGGTGGTCTGCCGCGCCTCGGCGAAGCGGTGCCGGATGCCCTCGCCGTAGAGCTCCTCTCGGTCGGCGAGCCACGCGGCGTGGTGGGCCAGCGCCTCGGGGCCCATGGTGTGGCCGTAGGTGCCCGGCACGGCGAGCACGTCAGCGGTCTCGGGCGGCGGTTCGACGTCCACGAGGACCGCGCCGCGGTCGACGAGCCGCTGCAGCCCGGCCCGGCAGCCGGCGGCGATCTGCTCGTCGACGTCGTCCCAGAAGAAGCTGGTGGGCAGGCCGATCCGCACCCCTCGCAGGTCCTCTGACCCCTCGTCCGGGTAGACCGGGACCGGGTCGTCGAGCGAGTGCGGGTCGCGCGGGTCGTGACCGGCAAGCAGCCGAAGCAGCAGGCTGACGTCGCGCATCCGCCGGGCCATCGGACCGGTCGCGTCGAGCGAGTGCGACAGCGGGAGGGCGCCGTACGCCGACACCCGTCCGGCGGTCGCGCGCAGGCTGGACAGGCCGCACGCCGCGGCGGGGATGCGCAGCGAGCCGCCGGTGTCGCTGCCGGTCGCGACCGGCACCATCCGAGCGGCGAGCGCAGCGCCGGAGCCCCCGGACGACCCGCCCGGGGTGCGCGACAGGTCCCACGGGTTGCGCGTCGGGTGAGAGCCGGTGCCGTAGGCGAACTCGTGCAGCGTCGTCTTGCCGAGCAGGCCGGCGCCGGCGTCGCGCAGGCGCACCCAGACCTCGGCTTCGACGCCCGGGTCGTACCCCTCCAGGACCCGACTGGAGGCGGTCGTCGGCACGCCCCGCGTCAGGTAGAGGTCCTTGAGTGCCACGGGCACCCCTGCCAGCGAGCCCACCGGCCGGCCGGCTGCGCGGGCCGCGTCGGCCGCGAGGGCCGCGGTCTGGGCGAGCTCGGGTGTCAGCGTGACGAACGCGCGGACCGACGGCTCGTGGCGCTCGACCCGGGCCAGGCAGTCCGCGAGCAGCTCGCGGGCCGACAGCGACCGGTCCCGC
This sequence comes from Frankiaceae bacterium, assembly GCA_026786045.1. Classification (GTDB taxonomy): domain Bacteria; phylum Actinomycetota; class Actinomycetes; order Mycobacteriales; family SCTD01; genus SCTD01. Next base: position 1,119 of record JAJAYV010000191.1, read on the forward strand.
AGCCGGGGCAGCAGGTCGACGAGGGTGAGGTCGGCGGCGTCGCTCACGCGCAGGGCTCCAGGAGGCGGGCGGGAATGCCGAGGGGTGGAGCAGCGCTGAACCTCGCAGCAGCCCGCCTTGCGGCTGCCCGTGGCGCACCACGCCCGGTCACTGGGCACAGGCTCCCGCTGGGAGCGCCCTTCACAGGACGCATCACTCCCCGCGCCGCACGGCGCGTGACGACGGTGCACGGAGAGGACAGTCGTGAACGACTTCGGACCCTGGGACGACTAGCTCGTCCCGCACGACCGGGCCGTCCGCAGCACTGCTGCGGGCGGCCCGCGTCGTCGTTCAGGCCCGGGTCCGGTCGGGAGCCGCGGAGCCGGTGCGCTGCCGCGGCGGCGCCGGGACCGCGCGCAGCAGGTCGGCCGCCTTCTCCGCGACCATGATCACCGGGGCGTTGGTGTTGCCGCGCGGGACGTCCGGCAGGACCGACGCGTCGGCCACCCGCAGCCCGGCGATCCCGCGCACCCGCAGCTGTGGGTCGCAGACCGCGTCGTCGGACGCACCCATCGCCGCCGTGCTGGTGGGGTGGTAGATCGTCTCGGAGTGGGCGCGGACGTGCGCACGCAGCGCCGCGTCGTCGTCGGCCCCGGCGGGCGGAAGGTAGCGCCCGCCGCTGTGCTGACGCAGCGGGGCGCGCGAGGCGATGTCGAGCGTGAGCTTGAGACCCTCGACGAGCACGTCGAGGTCGGCCGGCTCGCTGAGGTAGTTGGCGCGCACGACCGGCTTGGCGAGCGGGTCCTTGCTGCGCAGCGTGATGCTGCCCCGGCTCTGCGGCGTGAGCAGGTACGGGCCGAGCGAGAAGCCGTGGCCCGGTGCGTCGACCTGCCCGTGCTCGACGAACATCGCCGGCGCGAACAGCAGCTGCAGGTCGGGACCGGGCAGGTCGGAGCGGGTGCGCACGAAACCGCCTGCCTCGGCGATGTTCGAGCTGAACGGGCCCTTCTTCTGCAGCACGTAGCGGGCGATCGTCTTGATGCTCTTGTCGGCGTCGAAGTAGGTGATCGGCGCGTTCGCGTCGTACGCCGCGACGGTCGCCAGGTGGTCCTGCAGCCCGCGCCCGACGTTCGGCGCGTCCACGACGACGTCGATGCCGAGCGCCCGCAGCTCGTCGGCCGGGCCGATGCCCGAGAGGAGCAGCAGCTGCGGGGTGTTGATCGCGCCGCCGCAGAGCGCGACCTCGCGGGCCGCGCGGAAGACCTCGCGCCGACCGCCGAGGTCGACCTCGACGCCGACTGCGCGGCCGCCCTCGACGACCACGCGGGTGGCCTGCGCGAAGGTGCGCACCTCGAGATTCGGCCGCTTGCGGGCGGGCCCGAGGAAGGCCGAGGCGGTGCTGGCGCGCACGCCCTTGCGCTGGGTCACCTGGTAGTAACCGACGCCCTCCTGGGTCGCCCCGTTGAAGTCGTCGTTGTGCGGGAGACCTGCCTGCGCGCACGCGTCGAGGTAGTCGGCGCTCAGCGGGCTGGGCGAGCGCTGGTCCTCCACGCGCAGCGGGCCGCCCGTGCCGTGGAAGGCGTCGGGGCCGCGCGCGTTGTCCTCGGACCGCGTGAAGTACGGCAGGACGTCGTCGAAGCCCCAGCCCTCGCACCCGGCGTCGCGCCAGGCGTCGTAGTCGGCCCGCGCGCCGCGGATGTAGATCATCGCGTTGATGGAGGACGAGCCGCCGAGGACCTTGCCGCGCGGCCAGTACATCGCGCGGTCGTCGCAGCCGGCCTCGGGCTCGGTCGTGTAGTCCCAGTCGTGCCGGGTCTTGAAGAGCTTGGAGAACGCCGCGGGCACACCGATCTCGCGCGCGGTGTCGCGGTCACCCGCCTCGAGCAGCAGCACGCTCACCGAAGGGTCCTCGGTCAGCCGCGCCGCCAGCACGCAGCCGGCCGAGCCGGCACCGACCACCACGTAGTCCCAGGTCATGCGGCGCAGCCTGCCACGACCCCGTGCCTCAGGTCACAGCAGCGGCCAAGGCCGGCGCCAGGTCGCCGCGCGGCTCGACCAGCACGGCGGACAGGCCCTGCCAGGCGGCCGCCCGCTCCAGCTCGGCGGCGAGGGCCGCGGCGGTGTCGCCCGGGTCGCTGCCCGGCTCGAGCCACGACGCGAGGACGCGCAGGACGCCGGCCTGCCGGTCGGACTTGAGGTCGACCCGTGCCCGCAGTGCCTCAGCGTGCAGGAAGGGCAGCACGTAGTAGCCGTGCACCCGCTTCGGGGCGGGAACGTAGATCTCGATGCGGTAGTCGAAGCCGAAGAGCCGGGCGGTCCGGTCGCGGTACCAGACCAGCGGGTCGAACGGCGACAGCAGTGCGCTCGCCCGCACCCGGCGCGGGACGCGCGAGCCGGCAGACAGGTAGGCGGGGCTCCGCCAGCCCTCGACGGTGACGGGGAGCAGGTCACCCGACTCGACGAGATCGGCTACGGCGCGTCGGGTCTCGTCCGGCTTGAGCCGGTAGTAGTCGCGCAGGTCGGCCTCGGTGGCGACGCCGTGCGAGCGGGCGGCGAGGCGGACCAGCTCGCGCTGGGCGTCCGCCGGCGACGGCGTCGGCAGGGCCAGCACCGCCGCGGGCAGCACCCGCTCGGGCAGGTCGTAGACGCGGGTGAAGCCCCGGCGGGTCGAGGTGGTGACCCGCCCTGACCAAAACAACTGCTCCAAAGCAACTTTCGCGAGCGACCAGTCCCACCAGGGGCCGGCCGGTCGCGCTCCGCCGTCGAGCTCGGTGTGCAGCTCGCCCGCGGTCGCCGGGCCGCCGTCGGTGATGCGCTGCAGGACGGCGGTGACGACGTCCGGCCGCTCGCGGGCCACCCGGGTCACGCGGCCCCAGCCGAGCTCGAGCCGGGCGGCCTGCTCCATCCGCCAGCGCAGCAGCGGGTGCGTCGACACCGGCAGCAGCGAGGCCTCGTGCCCCCAGTACTCGAACAGGTCGCGGTGCCGGTACGCCGCGAGCGGGAGCAGCTCGCGGTCGTACGGCCCGAGGCGGCTGAAGAGCGGCAGGTGGTGGGCCCGCTCGAAGACGTTGACGCTGTCGACCTGGAGCAACCCGGTGCGGCCCACCACTCGCTTGAGGTGCCGCCGGTCAACGGCGCCGGTCGGGCGGGGGTCGGCGAAGCCCTGTGCTGCCAGGGCGACCCGGCGAGCGGTGCGCAGCGACAGCCGCTCCACCCGCTACTCGGAGCTGCTGATGTCGCCCGCGGCGCTCTCGCCGACCCAGACCGTCTTGGCGTTGCAGAACTCCTTCATGCCGAGGTCGGCCAGCTCGCGGCCGTAGCCGGAGGTCTTGATGCCGCCGAAGGGCAGCTCGGGGTAGCTCGCGGTCATGCCGTTGATGAAGACCATCCCGGCCTCGAGGTCGCGGGCGAAGCGCTCCTGCTCGTCCGGGTCGCTGGTCCAGGCGTTGCTGCCGAGGCCGAAGTCGCTGTCGTTGGCCAGCTCCAGCGCGGCGTCGATGTCCTCGACCACGTGCAGCTGCGCGACGGGCCCGAAGACCTCCTCGCGGTACATCCGCATCTCGGGGGTGATGCCGGTGAGCAGCGTCGGCGGGTAGTACCAGCCCGGTCCGTCGGGGCGGGTGCCGCCGACGACGACGGTGGCGCCCTTGCCGACGGCGTCCTCGACGAGCTCCTCCACGTCGACGCGGCCCTGCTCCGTCGCGAGCGGGCCGACGTCGGTGGCGTCGTCGGTCGGGTCGCCGAGCGTGAGAGCAGCAAGCGCAGAGGCAAACAGCGACTGGAACCGCTCCGCGACGTCGGCGTGGACGATGAAGCGCTTGGCGGCGATGCAGCTCTGGCCGTTGTTCTGGCAGCGCGCGGTCGCAGCCACCTGCGCGGCCTTCTCGAGGTCGGCCGAGGGCATGACGACGAAGGGGTCGCTGCCGCCGAGCTCGAGGACCGTGGGCTTGAGCGCGTCGCCGGCGATGGCGGCGACAGACTGGCCGGCCGGGCCGCTGCCCGTGAGGGTCGCCGCGGCGACGCGGTCGTCGCGCAGCACCTTCTCGACGTCGCCGCTGCCGATGAGCAGCGTCTGGAAGACGTCGGCCGGGAAGCCCGCGCGGCGGAACAGCTCCTCCATGTAGAGCGCCGTCTGCGGGACGTTGCTGGCGTGCTTCAGCAAGCCGACGTTGCCGGCCATGAGGGCGGGCGCGGCGAAGCGCATCGCCTGCCACATCGGGAAGTTCCACGGCATGACCGCCAGCACGACGCCCATCGGCTGCCACCGGACGTACGCCCGGGTCGCCTTGACCGCGGCGGGCTCGACCTCGGTGTCGGCCAGCATCGTCGCGGCGTGGTCGGCGTAGTGACGGCAGGCCGCTGCGCACTTGAGCACCTCGGCCTTGGCGGCCTTGACCGTCTTGCCCATCTCGGTGGTCATCAGGCGCGCCAGGTCGTCGGCGTCCCCCTCCAGCACGTCGGCGGCCGCGCGCATCCAGTCGGCGCGTTCGTCGTACGACGTCAGGCGGTAGGACCGGAAGGCCGCGGCGGCCCGCGCCAAGCGGTTGTCGAGCTCCTCGGCCGTGAGCGCGTCGAAGGTCTTGAGGGTCGTGCCGTCCATCGGGTTGACCGTCGCGATCGCCATGCCTGTCCTCCACCTGTCGGGGTCTGCGGTCCGACCCTAGGCTTGCACCGTGGCCGACGTCAGCGTGCGCCCTGCCCGACCCGAGGACGCCGAGCGGGTCGCGAGGGTCCAGCTCAGCACCTGGCGGACCGCGTACGCCGACCTGCTGCCGCCCGAGGCGCTCGACATCCCGGAGGTGCAGGCCGCCGCGCTGTGGCTCGGCGCGGTCGAGTCGCCGCCGTCCGCGCGGCACCGGCTGCTCGTCGCGATGGAGCGCGATGAGCTGGTCGGCTTCGCTGCCAGCGGTCCGGCGTCCGACGAGGGACTGGACGACCCCGTGACCGCCGAGCTGCTGACGCTGCTGGTCGAGCCGCGCTGGGGCCGGCGCGGCCACGGCTCGCGGCTGGTCGCCGCGACGGTCGACCACTGGCGAGGCGACGGCTCCGAGATCGCCGTGGCGTGGGCGTGGGAGCGCGACCCGGCGACGCGGTCCTTCCTGCTGGGCAGCGGGTGGGAGCCCGACGGCGCCGTCCGCGGCCTGGACACCGGACCGCGCGTGCAGCAGCAGCTCCGCTTCCACACCGACCTGCGGGAGGCGACGTGACGTTCCCGGGCTTCCCCGAGGCAGCGCTGGTCTTCTACGAGGGGCTGCGCGCCGACAACACCAAGGCGTACTGGACCGACCACAAGGCCGTCTACGACAGCGCAGTAAAGGCGCCGATGGAGGTGCTGATCGCCGACCTGGAGCCGGAGTTCGGTGGCGCCAAGTTCTTCCGCCCCTACCGGGATGTGCGCTTCAGCAAGGACAAGACGCCCTACAAGGACCACGCCGCGGCGGTCGTCGAGGATGACGGCGGCGGCGCGCTCTACGTCCAGCTGTCGGCCGACGGGCTGTATGTCGGCGGCGGCTACTGGCACACCCAGACCGACCAGGCGCGGCGGCTGCGCGAGGCCGTCGCCGACGACCTGACCGGCGGGCCACTTCAAGCCGTGATCGACGGCATGAGCGGCTGGGAGGTCCTCGGCGAGCGGCTCAAGCGGTTGCCGAAGCCGTGGACCGCTGATCACCCGCGGGCCGACCTGCTGCACCACAAGGGGCTGGCCGCCGGGCGGGCCTTCGAGCCGGCGGAGTGGCTGCACGAGCCGGAGTGCGGGGCGCGGGTGGCGGAGGCGTGGCGCGAGGTGCAGCCGCTGAACGCGTGGCTGGGTCGGTTCGTCGGGCCGACGCGGCGGGAGCTGCCGGCGCGCAGGTAGGGGTAGCGGGTCGGTGGAGCGCCTCTGCGCCCGACGACGCCCGCCTACCGCCAGATCAATCGCCCCGACCAGATGGATCGGCTCGGCCCGGCTCGACCCGCTCGGCGCGCCTTATGCGGCCGCCCAACGCGCCCCTCGTTCTGCGCGGTCCCGTCCGTCCTGCGGTCATTCAGCAGCCTGGCCACGAGAGTCGATCGTCGTCTCAGACCCTCGTCCACAACTCTGATTGCCTCTTGCGTTCGAACTGGTGTTCGAGCACAATGGTCGCATGGCATCAGCAGCAGCGGTCGCAGCCCTCGAACAGGAGTGCCCCTGGCTGCGTCCGGCCTTCGCTGCTGACCTGCAGACCCTCGCCGACGGCACCGCCGCGGTCGCCCGGCTGTACGCGGCCGACGCCCGCGTCCTGGCCGGCTGGCCGCCCAGGTCCCGCGCTGCCCGTTCGACGAGACCGGCTCCACCGCCTGGACCTCGTTCCGGCAGGAGGTCGCGCTGGCCCGCAAGGTGTCCGACCGTGCCGCCGGCACACTCATCCGGCACGCCGTCCGCCTCACCACCGCCCTGCCCCGCGCCCTCGCGCTGCTCGAAGCCGGCGTCCTCACCGTCGCGCGCGCCACGGCCTACCTCGACGAGCTCGACCACTGCGACGACGACCTCGCCCGACGGATCGACGCCGAGCTCGCCGACAAGGTCGCGCTGCTGCCCAAGTGGCGGATCGAGCAAGAAGTCCGCAAAGCC
>JAJAYV010000192.1 GCA_026786045.1 Frankiaceae bacterium
CCCCCGGGCCGTGCAGCTCGCCGTCCTCGTCGACCGCGGCCACAGGGAGCTGCCGATCCGGGCCGACTACGTCGGCAAGAACATCCCCACCTCGCTCAAGGAGACCGTCCACGTGATGCTCACCGAGGACGACGGCCAGGACGCCGTGCTGATCGGCCCGGCGGACAGCGGGCGGGCGGGGGGCGACCGGTGAAGCGGCACCTGCTCAGCGCCGCCGACCTCACCCTCGAGGACGCCACGCTGGTCCTCGACACCGCCACCGAGCTCGCCCAGCTCACCGAGCGGGCGACGGTCAAGAAGCTCCCGACGCTGCGCGGGCGCACGGTCGTCAACCTGTTCTTCGAGGACTCGACGCGCACCCGCACCTCCTTCGAGCTGGCCGCCAAGCGGCTGTCCGCCGACGTCATCAACTTCTCCGCCAAGGGCTCGAGCGTGTCCAAGGGCGAGACGCTCAAGGACACCGCGCTGACGCTGGAGGCGATGGGCTCGGACGCCGTCGTCGTCCGCCACTCCTGGTCCGGCGCGCCGGTCAACCTCTCGCGCTTCATCCGCGGCTCGGTCATCAACGCCGGCGACGGCACCCACGAGCACCCCACCCAGGCGCTGCTCGACGCCTACACGATGCGCCAGCGCCTCGGCCGGGTCGAGGGGCTGCGCGTCACGATCGTCGGCGACATCCTGCACAGCCGGGTCGCCCGCTCCAACGTCCTGCTGCTCAGCACGCTCGGCGCCGACGTCACGCTCGTCGCGCCGCCGACGCTGCTGCCCACCGGCGTCGACGCCTGGCCCTGCGCGGTGTCCTACGACCTCGACGCGGTGCTGCCCAAGAGCGACGTCGTCATGATGCTGCGGGTGCAGCGCGAGCGGATGGGAGCGGCGTACTTCCCCAGCACCCGCGAGTACTCCCGCCGCTACGGCCTCGACGTGCGCCGCGCGCAGGCGCTGTCCGACGACGCGATCGTCATGCACCCGGGCCCGATGGTCCGCGGTATGGAGATCGCCGCCGAGGTCGCCGACGGGCTGCGCTCGACGATCGTCGACCAGGTCGCGAACGGCGTCAGCGTCCGCATGGCCGTCCTGTACCTCCTGCTCGGCGGCGCCGAGCCCGCGATCGGGAGCGACGACGTCGACGCCGGAGGCTTGCGATGAGTGACACCACCTCCTACCTGCTGCAGTCCGTCCGCCCGTACGGCGAGGGCGAGCCCGTCGACGTGCGCCTGGTCGACGGCCGCGTCGCCGAGATCGGCGCCGGCCTGACCGTCGGCGACAGCACGGCGTACGACGGCCGCGGCGGCGTGCTGCTGCCGGGCCTGGTCGACCTCCACACCCACCTGCGCGAGCCGGGCCGCGAGGACGCCGAGACCGTCGAGACCGGCACGCTGGCAGCCGCTCTCGGCGGCTTCACCGCCGTGCACGCGATGGCCAACACCGACCCGGTCGCCGACACCGCGGGCGTCGTCGAGCAGGTCTGGCGGCTCGGTCGCGACGCCGGGCACTGCGACGTCGCCCCCGTCGGCGCGGTCACGATCGGGCTGGCCGGCGAGCAGATGGCCGAGCTCGGCACGATGGCCGACAGCGCCGCCCGGGTCCGGGTCTTCTCCGACGACGGGCACTGCGTCAGCGACGCGAGCCTCATGCGCCGCGCGCTGGAGTACGTCAAGGCCTTCGACGGCGTCATCGCCCAGCACGCCCAGGAGCCGCGCCTGACCGTCGGCGCGCAGATGAACGAGGGCATCAACAGCAGCCTGCTCGGCCTGACCGGCTGGCCGGCCGTCGCGGAGGAGGCGATCATCGCCCGCGACTGCCTGCTCGCCGCGCACGTCCAGAGCCGGCTGCACGTCTGCCACGTCAGCACCGCCGGCAGCGTCGAGCTGATCCGCTGGGCCAAGGGCAAGGGCTGGGACGTCACCGCCGAGGTCACCCCGCACCACCTCCTGCTCACCGACGACCTGGCCGGCAGCTACGACCCGGTCTTCAAGGTCAACCCGCCGCTGCGCACCAAGGTCGATGTCGAGGCGCTGCGCGAGGGCCTGGCCGACGGCACGATCGACTGCGTCGCGACCGACCACGCCCCGCACGCCCTCGAGGACAAGGAGGCCGAGTGGGGGGCCGCCGCCTTCGGCATGACCGGGCTCGAGACGGCGCTGGCCGTCGTCGCGCAGACGATGGTCGAGCCCGGCCGGCTCACCTGGCGGCAGGTCGCGCAGCGGCTGTCCGAGGCGCCCGCGCGGATCGGCCGGCTCGAGGAGCACGGCCGCCCGATCGCCGTCGGCGAGCCCGCGAACCTCTGCCTCGTCGACCCCGACGCCCGCTGGACCGTCGACCCGGCGCAGTCGGCCAGCCGCAGCCGCAACACGCCCTTCGCCGGGCACGAGCTGCCGACCCGCGTCGTCGCGACCTTCCTGCGCGGCCGGCCGACCGTGCTGGACGGACGCCCGGCATGAGGGCGGCGTACACGCTGCTGACCCTCGCGGCCGTCGCCGGGCTCTGCCTGCTCATGCTCAAGGGCTGGCGCAGCCGGCAGCGCCGCCAGGGCGACCTGCCGCCGCCCCCGCCGGCGCCCGAGGTCCGCGGCGACCTGCTGATGGCGGCCGTGCCAGGGCTGTTCGTCGGCACGACCTTCGCCGGCGACTGGCTCGACCGCGTCGCCGTGCACGACCTGGCCCACCGCGCCGCTGGCTGGCTGCACGTCGCGACCGACGGCGTGCACGTCGAGCGCGACGGCCTGCCTGACCTCTACCTGCCGTACGACGCCGTGGAGCAGGCGGCCACGGGCGACGCCCTGGCCGGCAAGGTCGTCGGCAAGGACGGCCTGCTGCTCGTCGACTGGCGGCTCGGCGGGCGGCTGCTCACCAGCGGATTCCGCGCCGACGACCACTCCGCGCACGCCCGGCTCGCCGACGCCATCACCTCCCAGATCCCCACCGGAGCATCCACATGACCGCGCCAGCCCTGCTCGTCCTGGAGGACGGTCGCACCTTCCGCGGCGCGGCCTACGGCGCCGTGGGGGAGACGTTCGGCGAGGCCGTGTTCAACACTGGCATGACCGGCTACCAGGAGACGCTCACCGACCCCAGCTACCACCGCCAGGTCGTCGTGATGACCGCGCCGCACATCGGCAACACCGGCGTCAACGACGAGGACCCGGAGTCCACCCGCATCTGGGTCAGCGGCTACGTCGTGCGCGACCCCAGCCGGGTGCGCAGCAACTGGCGCAGCACCCGCACGCTCGACGAGGAGCTCGAGGCGCAGGGTGTCGTCGGCATCTCCGGCGTCGACACCCGGGCGCTGACACGCCACCTGCGCGAGCGCGGCGCGATGAAGGTCGGCATCTTCAGCGGCGACGCGCTCACCGACGTCGACGCGCTCGTCGACCGGGTGCAGGCCAGCCCGCCGATGGAGGGCGCCGACCTCGCCCACGAGGTCACCACCGAGCGGGCGTACGTCGTGCCCGCGGTGGGTGAGAAGCGCTTCACCGTGGCTGCTCTCGACCTCGGCATCAAGACCGCGACGCCCCGCTACATGTCGCAGCACGGCGTCGAGGTGCACGTCCTGCCGGCCACGACGACGGGGGAGGAGCTGCTCGCGCTCGCGCCCGACGGCGTCTTCCTCTCCAACGGCCCCGGCGACCCGGCTACCACCGACGGGCCGGTCGAGGCGACGCGCAAGGTGCTCGACGCCGGCGTCCCGCTGTTCGGCATCTGCTTCGGCAACCAGATCCTCGGCCGCGCGCTGGGCCTGGGCACCTACAAGCTCCGCTACGGCCACCGCGGGGTGAACCAGCCGGTGCAGGACCTGCGCACCGGCCGGGTCCACGTCACCAGCCACAACCACGGCTTCGCGGTGGACATGGGTGGGCGGGGCGAGTGGTCGGCCGGAACGCCCGTCGACACCCCGCATGGCCGTGTCGAGGTGAGCCACGTCGACCTCAACGACGACGTCGTCGAGGGGCTGAACCTGCTCGACGCCAGGGCCTTCAGCGTGCAGTACCACCCCGAGGCCGCCCCCGGGCCGCACGACGCCACCGGCCTGTTCGCGCAGTTCACGAAGATGATGGAGGCCTGATGCCGAAGCGCGAGGACCTGCACCACATCCTGGTCATCGGCTCCGGCCCGATCCTCATCGGTCAGGCTGCGGAGTTCGACTACTCCGGCACCCAGGCCTGCCGGGTGCTCAAGGCCGAGGGCCTGCGCGTGACGCTCATCAACAGCAACCCGGCGACGATCATGACCGACCCGGAGTTCGCCGACGCGACCTACCTCGAGCCGATCACGCCGGAGTTCGTCACGAAGGTCATCGAGAAGGAGCGCCCCGACGCGCTGCTCGCCACCCTCGGCGGCCAGACCGCCCTCAACGCTGCGATGGCACTGCACGCATCGGGCGTGCTGGAGCAGTACGGCGTCGAGCTCATCGGCGCCGACGTCGACGCGATCCGGCGCGGTGAGGACCGTCAGGAGTTCAAGACGGTCGTCGAGCAGGTCGGCGGCGAGAGCGCCCGCAGCGTCGTGTGCCACACGCTCGAGGAGCTGCTGGAGGGCGTCAAGGACCTTGGCTACCCGGTCGTCGTGCGCCCCAGCTTCACGATGGGCGGCGCCGGCGGCGGCATCGCGCACAACGAGGAGGACCTGCGCCGGATCGGCGGCGGCGGGCTGCACGCGAGCGTCACCACCGAGGTGCTCCTCGAGGAGTCGATCCTCGGTTGGAAGGAGTACGAGCTCGAGCTGATGCGCGACCGCAACGACAACGTCGTCGTCATCTGCTCGATCGAGAACCTCGACCCGATGGGCGTGCACACCGGCGACTCCGTCACGGTCGCGCCAACGATGACGCTGACCGACCGCGAGTACCAGGCGATGCGCGACCTCGCCATCGACATCATCCGCGCGGTCGGGGTCGACACCGGCGGCTGCAACATCCAGTTTGCGGTCAACCCCGATGACGGCCGGATCGTCGTCATCGAGATGAACCCGCGCGTCTCGCGCAGCAGCGCCCTGGCCTCCAAGGCGACCGGCTTCCCGATCGCGAAGATCGCCGCGCGGCTGGCCATCGGCTACACGCTGGACGAGATCCCCAACGACATCACCCGCGAGACGCCGTCGGCCTTCGAGCCGAGCCTGGACTACGTCGTGGTGAAGATCCCGCGGTTCGCCTTCGAGAAGTTCCCCGGCGCCGACCCCGAGCTCACGACCACGATGAAGTCGGTCGGCGAGGCGATGGCGATCGGCCGCTCGTTCGTCGAGGCGCTGCAGAAGGCGATGCGCTCGCTCGAGCAGTCGCCGTCGCAGTTCTGGCTCGAGCCCGACCCCGAGGGCACTGACCCTGCAACGGCGGTGCAGGACGCGCTCGACCGGGCGCGCACCCCGCACGACCTGCGGCTGCTCACCGTCGAGCGCGCGCTGCGCCTGGGGGCGACGCCCGAGCAGGTGTTCGAGGCCACCGGCATCGACCCGTGGTTCGTCGACCAGCTGCTGTCGCTCGTCGAGCTGCACGCCAAGCTGGCCGAGGCGCCCGACCTCGACGCCGACCTGCTGCGGCTGGCCAAGCGGATGGGCTGCAGCGACAAGCAGATCGGCGCCGTGCGCGGGCTGACCGAGCAGCAGGTGCGCGCGCTGCGGCACGAGCTGGGCGTTCGCCCGGTCTACAAGACCGTGGACACCTGCGCCGCTGAGTTCGCCGCGCAGACGCCGTACCACTACTCCTCCTACGACGAGGAGACCGAGGTGGCGTCCTCGGACAAGAAGAAGGTGATCATCCTCGGTAGCGGCCCGAACCGGATCGGCCAGGGCATCGAGTTCGACTACGCCTGCGTGCACGCCTCCTTCGCGCTGTCCGACGCCGGCTTCGAGACCGTGATGGTCAACTGCAACCCCGAGACCGTCTCGACCGACTACGACACCAGCGACCGCCTGTACTTCGAGCCGCTCACCGTCGAGGACGTGCTCGAGGTCGTCGCGGCCGAGCAGGAGTCCGCGCGCCAGGGCGGCGGCGAGCTCGTCGGCGTCATCGTGCAGCTCGGCGGGCAGACGCCGCTGCGCCTCGCGCAGGAGCTCAAGGACTGCGGGGTGCCGATCGTCGGCACGAGCCCCGAGGCCATCCACCTGGCCGAGGACCGCGGCGCGTTCGGCGACGTGCTGGAGCAGGCCGGCCTGCCCGCCCCGCGCTACGGCCTGGCCACCTCCTACGACGAGGCGAAGTCGATCGCCGAGCGGGTCGGCTACCCGGTCCTCGTCCGCCCGTCGTACGTCCTCGGCGGTCGCGGCATGGAGATCGTCTACAGCGACGACATGCTCGTCGACTACGTCTCGCGCTCGACGCACATCGGCGTTGACGCACCGGTGCTGGTCGATCGCTTCCTCGAGGACGCCGTCGAGATCGACGTCGACGCGCTCTTCGACGGCACCGACCTCTACCTTGCCGGCATCATGGAGCACATCGAGGAGGCCGGCATCCACTCCGGCGACTCGGCTTGCGCCCTGCCGCCCATCACGCTTGGACGGGCCGACCTCGAGCGGATCCGCACCAGCACCCTCGGCATCGCCGCGGGCGTCGGCGTGCGCGGCCTGCTCAACGTGCAGTACGCGCTCAAGGACGACGTGCTCTACGTGCTCGAGGCCAACCCGCGGGCCAGCCGCACCGTGCCGTTCGTCAGCAAGGCCACCGCCGTACAGGTTGCCAAGGCCGCCGCGCGCATCATGCTCGGTGCGACCGTCGCGGACCTGCGCGCCGAGGGCATGCTGCCGGCCACCGGCGACGGCGCCGATCTGCCGTACGACGCGCCGATCTCGGTCAAGGAGGCGGTGCTGCCGTTCGGCCGCTTCCGCACCCGCGAGGGGCTCGGCGTAGACACCGTGCTCGGCCCGGAGATGAAGTCCACCGGCGAGGTCATGGGCATCGACCAGGTCTTCGGCACCGCCTACGCCAAGAGCCAGGCCGCGGCCTACGGCGAGCTGCCGACCAAGGGGCGGGTCTTCGTCAGCGTCGCCAACCGAGACAAGCGGGCGGTGCTGTTCCCGGTCAAGCGGCTGGCCGACCTGGGCTTCGAGGTGCTCGCCACCGAGGGCACCGCCGAGGTGCTGCGCCGCAACGGCGTGCACGCCACCGTCGTCGGCAAGCACTCGCACGGCCTGGGGGACGACATCGTCCCGAAGATCCTTGCCGGCGAGGTCGACCTCATCCTCAACACGCCCTTCGGGGTCGGCGCCCGCCTCGACGGCTACGAGATCCGCACCGCCGCCGTCGCCCGCGGGATCCCGTGCATCACCACCGTGCAGGGCGCGGCCGCGTGCGTGCAGGGCATCGAGGCGCTGCTGCGCGGCGACATCGTCGTCACGTCGCTGCAGGAGCACCACCAGCGGATCCGCCCGGCCGACGGTGGGGCCTGATGCCGCTGCAGGTCGCCGGGGAGATCCTGGCCATCAAGAAGGTCGGGGCCTACCAGGCCGTCACCGTCATTGCGCCCGGGATCCCCGAGCTGACCCGCCCGGGGCACTTCCTCGCGGTGCAGGTCGGCGGTCCCGAGTCGAGCATGCTGCTGCGCCGCGCGTTCGCCATCTACGACGTCAAGGAGCGCGGCGTCTACGGCGGCACGGTGGAGTTCGTCTTCGCCGTGCACGGCAAGGGCACCGCGTGGCTGGCCAGCCGCCGGCCGCAGGACAAGCTCGACGTCGTCGGCCCGCTGGGCAAGCCCTTCCGGCTGCCCAAGACCGCGGTCAACGTGACGCTCGTCGGTGGCGGCTACGGCAGCGCGCCGCTGCTCCCGCTGGCCCGGGCTCTGCGCGAGCGCGGCTGCCGGGTCGACGTCGTGCTCGGCGCCGGCTCGGCCGACCGGCTGTTCGGCTTCCTCGACGCGAAGCGGATGGCCGACTCCATCGCCGTCACCACCGACGACGGCTCGATCGGCACCCGCGGCCGGGTGAGCGACGTGCTGCCTGGCGTGCTCGACAAGAGCCACGCCGACGTCGTCTACGCCTGCGGGCCGATGCCGATGCTGCGCGCCGTCGCCGACCTCGCCGCCGAGCGCGGCATCCCGTCGCAGGTCGCCGTCGAGGAGTCGATGGCCTGCGGGATCGGGGTCTGCATGACGTGCGTCCTGCCGGTCGTCGGCGACGACGGGCTCACCCGGATGGTGCGGTCCTGCGTGGAGGGACCGGTGTTCCTGGGTGACCGGGTCCGCTGGGACGACGTGGGAAGCGTGCCGAGCGACGCCGTGGGGGCGCCGACCACCGGGGGCCGGCCGTGACCGACATGACGACCCGCCTGGCGGGCGTGGAGTTCGCCAACCCGGTCTTCACCGCCTCCGGCTGCGCGGCCGCCGGCAAGGAGCTCGACCAGTTCTTCGACATCACGCTGCTGGGCGGCGTCGTCACCAAGTCGATCATGAACGCCCCGCGCTCCGGCCGGGCGACGCCGCGGATGGCCGAGACGCCGAGCGGGATGCTCAACTCGATCGGCCTGCAGGGCCCCGGCATCGCGTCCTTCCTCGAGCACGACCTGGCCTGGCTGCAGGCCCGCGGCGCACGCGCCGTGGTGTCCATCGCCGGCGGCAGCGTCGAGGACTACGCGACGCTGGCGAAGGAGCTGCGCGGCCACCCCGCGGTCTCGATGATCGAGGTCAACATCTCCTGCCCGAACGTCGAGGACCGCGGCCAGGTCTTCGCCTGCGACGCGCGCGCCTCCAGCGGTGTCGTGCAAGCGGTCCGGCAGAACACCGCGGTCGGCACGCCGGTCTTCGCCAAGCTCAGCCCGGACGTCACCGACATCACCGCGATCGCCCGCGCCTGCGTCGACGCCGGCGCCGACGGGCTGTCCGTCATCAACACGCTGCTGGGCATGGTCATCGACACCACGACGATGCGGCCGGCGCTGGCCGGCATCACCGGCGGGCTGTCCGGCCCGGCGATCCGCCCGGTGGCCGTGCGCTGCGTCTACCAGGTGCACGCGGCGCTGCCGCACGTGCCGATCCTGGGCATGGGCGGGATCCGCACCGGCCTCGACGCGCTCGAGTTCGTGCTGGCCGGCGCGAGCGCGGTGAGCGTCGGCACGACCGTCTTCGGCGACCCGGGCGCACCGCTGCGGATCCTCGACGAGCTCGAGCAGGCACTGGCCGAGCGCGGCATCGAGCGGCTGTCCGACGCCGTCGGGCTGGCCCACCGCCCCCCGGTCGAGCGCGTCCCGGAGGACCCCGACCCGGTCGGCGACGAGCCGGTGGCCGCGATGTCCGACAGCCCGGACGACAGCCCGTCCGACAGCCCGTTCGAGGACGCCTTCGAGGAGACGCCGTGAGAGCCCCCATCGCCGTTGCCCTCGACGCGCCCGACGCCGAGACCGCGGCCCGCTGGGCGCGCGCCGTCACGCCGCACGTCGCGGTGGTGAAGGTCGGGCTCGAGCTGTTCTGTCGCACCGGGCCGTCGATCATCGACAGCGTCCGCGGCGGGTCGGGCGCCGACCTGTTCCTCGACCTCAAGCTGCACGACATCCCCAACACCGTCGCCGGGGCGGTCCGCTCGGTGAGCCGGCTCAAGCCGCGCTACCTCACCGTGCACGCCACCGGCGGCCCGGACATGGTGCGCGCCGCCGTCGACGCCGCCGACGGCATCTGCATCGCCGCCGTCACCGTCCTCACCTCGATGGACGAGCAGGCCCTGGACGCCGTCGGGCTCGCCGGTCCCTCGCTCGACGCCGTGAAGCGGCTGGCCGTGCTCGCGGTCGGGTCCGGTGCGGGGGCGCTGGTCTGCTCGCCGCACGAGGTCGCCGCGGTGCGCGCCGAGGTCGGCCCCGACGTCATGCTGATCACCCCTGGCGTCCGCCCGGCCGGCGCCGACGTCCAGGACCAGGCCCGCGTGGCGACGCCCGAGCAGGCGCTCGCCGACGGCGCCGACCTGCTCGTCATCGGCCGCCCGATCAC
>JAJAYV010000193.1 GCA_026786045.1 Frankiaceae bacterium
CTGTTCGGCCGGGTCGAGCCGCGCATCCCGGTGCGGGCCACTCACGTCGAGGTGGTGGACCGCTTCCGTGAGGCCCCGGCCCCGTGACGCGCCCCGACCCGCGCGACGACTCCGGCACGATCCTGGTGCTGCTGCTCGGCTTCGTCGCCGTGCTGCTGCTCATGGTGGCCGTCGTCGTCAACGTCTCGGCGGTCATCCTCGCCAAGCGCGGCGTGGTGAGCGCGGCTGACGGGGCCGCCGTGTCCGCGGCCCAGTCGCTGGACCTCGACGCGTTCTACGCCGGCGGGCTGGCCGGCGGCCGCGTCCCGCTCGACGCGGGCGAGGCCGCCGGGCGCGTCGCCGCCTACGAGGCCGGTGCCCAGGACGGGCAGCCCGGGCTCCAGCTGCGGCTGGCCCGGATCGACGCCGGCACCACCGTCGTGGTGCAGGGCCTGCGGAGCGTGGAGCTGCCGTTCGGCCGGCTGCTGGGCTTCGAGCCGGTGCGGGTCGAGGCCGAGGCCCGCGCCCGCGCACCCGTCTCGCCCTGACGGCCCGCCGGTAGCCTCGCTGCCCATGGCCGTGGACCGCAGCACCGAGCTCGCCGCGCTCGACGCGACCCTCACCAGCATCGAGAAGGTGCTCGACCTGCCGCGCCTGCGCGTCGAGCTGTCCGACCTCGAGGCCCAGGCCGGCGAGCCCGGCCTCTGGGACGACACCGCCAAGGCGCAGGAGGTCACCACCCGGCTGTCCGGCGTGAAGACCGACATCGAGCGGGTCGAGGGCGTGCGCGGCCGGCTGGACGACCTGGCCGTGCTGTTCCAGATGGCGGCGGAGGAGTCCGACGAGGGCGTCGAGGCCGAGGCCGAGGGCGAGCTCGATACCTTGAAGCGCGACGTGAGCAGCCTCGAGGTGCGCACCCTGCTGTCCGGCGAGTTCGACCAGCGCGAGGCGCTGGTGCAGATCACGCCCGGCGCGGGCGGCGTCGACAGCCAGGACTGGGCGCTGATGCTCTGGCGGATGTACTACCGCTGGGCCGAGCGGCACGGCTACCCGCTCGACGTGCACGAGTGGCAGGAGGCCGAGGAGGCCGGCGTCAAGAGCGTCATCTTCCAGTGCAAGGCGCCCTACGCCTACGGCACGCTGGCGGGTGAGCACGGCGTGCACCGGCTCGTGCGGATCTCGCCGTTCGACAACCAGGCCCGCCGCCAGACCTCCTTCGCGATGGTCGACGTGACACCGGTCGTCGACACCGCCGACGCGGTCGAGGTCGACGAGAAGGAGATCCGGGTCGACGTCTTCCGCTCCAGCGGTCCGGGCGGCCAGGGCGTCAACACGACCGACTCCGCGGTGCGGATCACCCACCTGCCGACCGGCATCGTCGTGTCCTGCCAGAACGAGCGCTCGCAGATCCAGAACCGCGCCACCGCGATGATCGTCCTGCAAACCAAGCTCCTCGAGCGCACGCGCGAGGAGGAGGCAGCCGCGATGGACGCCATCCGCGGCACGAAGGGCGACATCGCCTTCGGCAGCCAGATCCGCAACTACGTGCTGCACCCGTACCAGATGGTCAAGGACCTGCGGACCGGCATGGAGAGCGGCTCGACCGGGCCGGTGCTCGACGGCGAGATCGACGACTTCGTCGAAGCCGCTATCCGCTGGCGCCGCACCAGCGGCGACGAGGGACAGGACTGACCGCGCGCGCGTCGGAGCACCGGCGGCCCGCCCCGCCCGCCCTAGACTCGCTGCCCGTGAGCCGCCCGTGATCCGCCTCGAGCACGTGACCAAGAGCTATCCCACCAGCACCCGGCCGGCGCTGGACGACGTGACCGTCGAGATCGACAAGGGCGAGTTCGTCTTCCTCGTCGGGTCCAGCGGGTCGGGCAAGTCGACGTTCCTGCGGCTGCTGCTCAAGGAAGAGGTCCCCACCGGGGGCCACGTCCACGTCGCCGGCAAGGACCTGCACAAGCTGAGCTCATGGAAGGTCCCGGCGCTGCGCCGCTCTATCGGCTGCGTCTTCCAGGACTTCCGGCTGCTGCCGAACAAGACCGTCTCCCAGAACGTCGCCTTCGCCCTCGAGGTGATCGGCAAGCCGCGCAGCGTGGTCGACAAGGTCGTCCCCGAGGTGCTCGAGCTGGTCGGCCTGGACGGCAAGGGAAAGCGGATGCCCGACGAGCTGTCCGGCGGGGAGCAGCAGCGCGTCGCCGTCGCCCGCGCGTTCGTCAACCGACCGATGATCCTGCTCGCCGACGAGCCGACCGGGAACCTCGACCCGTCCACGAGCGTCGGCATCATGAAGCTGCTCGACCGCATCAACCGCACAGGCACCACCGTCGTGATGGCCACCCACGACGCCGCGATCGTCGACTCGATGCGCCGCCGCGTCGTGGAGCTGTCCGACGGCCGGGTCGTGCGCGACCAGAGCCGCGGCGTCTACGGCTACGGCGCCTAGGAACAGGATCTCCCAGTGCGCGCCCAGTTCGTCCTCAGTGAGATCGGCATCGGTCTGCGCCGCAACCTCACCATGACCATCGCGGTGGTCGTCACCGTCGCGATCAGCCTGGCGCTGTTCGGCTCCGGCCTGCTCATCCGCGCGCAGGTCGAGGCGATGAAGGACTTCTGGTACGACAAGGTCGAGGTCTCGGTCTACCTGTGCGGCGAGTCCAGCCAGGCCGCGACGTGCGGCGGCGCCGCCGTCACCCAGCAGCAGCGCGACGAGATCCAGGCCGACCTCGAGGCGATGCCCGAGGTCGACACGGTCTTCTACGAGTCGCAGGAGGAGGCCTACGCGCAGTTCCGCGAGCAGTTCGAGGACTCGCCGGACCTCGTCGAGAACGTCACCGCCGAAGCGCTGCCGGAGTCCTTCCGGGTCAAGCTCGAGGACCCGACCCAGTTCGCGATCGTGGCGAGCGCCTTCGCGCAGCGGCCGGGCGTGGAGGAGGTGCAGGACCAGAAAGCGCTGCTGGAGGGCTTCTTCAACGTCCTCAACAAGCTGCAGCTGATCGCGCTGATCATCGCCGGCGTGCAGGTCGTCGCCGCCGTGCTGCTCATCAGCAACACCATCCGCGTCGCGGCGTTCAGCCGGCGGCGGGAGACCGGGATCATGCGGCTGGTCGGCGCCAGCAACCTCTACATCCAGCTGCCGTTCCTGCTCGAGGGCGTGCTCGCCGGTCTGGTCGGGGCGGGCTTCGCAGCCGGCGCGCTGGTCGCGGTCAAGGCGGTCCTCGTCGACGGCCAGCTGCGCCCGAACTTCCCCGTGATCGCCTTCATCGGGTGGAGCGACGTGCTCGCGATCCTGCCCTGGCTGTTCCTCACCGGCATGCTCCTGGCGGGCTTGTCCTCCTTCGTCACGTTGCGCCGCCATCTGCGTGTCTGACGTACGCAGCGATCTTGGCGTGCTAGGACTGGTCCCGTGGACGTCCGTGCTACCCGGGGGCGCCGTCGGAGCCCCCTGCGCGGACGCGCGGCGCTCGCCCTCCTGACCCTGTGCGCCGGGCCTCTGCTCGTCGTCCCCGGCCCGGCCTCGGCCGCGCCGGTCCCGGCCGCCGCCCCGCCCGGCACGCAGAGCCTGGAGGAATTGCGGCTGCGGGAGAGCGAGGCCGCCGGCGACCTCGAGGACTCCAGCCAGGTCGTACGAGACTCCGCTGCCGAGCTCGCCGGCGTCAACGCCCAGCTGGCCACGGCACGGGCCGACGTCGCCAAGGCCAAGGGCGAGCTGGTCGGCGCGCAGGCCAAGGGCGCCGCCGCCCGCGCCGAGCTGGCC
>JAJAYV010000194.1 GCA_026786045.1 Frankiaceae bacterium
GTCCTGGCCTGCAACGAGGTGGGAGCGGCCCTGCTCGGCGCCGGCCGCGCCGAGCTGGTCGGGACCGTGCCGGCGCTCTCGCTGAGCCGCGACGGCGTCGCCGTGCATTCTCAGGCCGGCGGCCGCTGGCTCGAGACGGTGGCGACCCGCCTCGGCGACAGCGGCGAGCGGGTTGTGACGATGCGCGACATCAGCCGCCAGCATGCGCTCGACGAGGCCAAGGACCTCTTCCTGGCCACGACCAGCCACGAGCTGCGCACCCCTCTGACGGCGGTCAAGGGCTACGTGCACGTGCTGCAGCGGCGCTGGGAGGTACTCGACGACGCCCGCCGGCTCGAGGCGCTGGGCACCATCGCCGAGCGCACCGACGCTCTCATCACCCTCACCGACCACCTGCTGCTCGGCGCGCGCGCCAGCGCCTCGCGGCACTCCGCCGTGCGGGTGCCGTTCGACCTCGCCGCGACCGTGGCGGAGGCGGCGGCCGCCTTCTCCGACGTCTCCGAGCGGCACGTCGTGCGGGTCTGCGCGGGCGGCCCGACCCCCGCCCTCGGCGACCCGGCCGGGGTCGCCCAGGTCGTCGGGCAGCTGGTGGAGAACGCCGTGAAGTACAGCCCCCTGGGCGGGACGGTCGAGGTGCGCGTGCGGGCCGAGTCGCCGTTCGCCGTGGTCGAGGTGCTCGACGACGGCATCGGGCTGCCCGAGGACGGGATGGCGCTGTTCGCGCCGTTCTTCCAGGCGGGGGCGACCAACACCCGCGAGTTCGGCGGCGTCGGGCTCGGGCTCTACATCGTCCGGCAGCTCGTCGAGGCCCAGGGCGGCACCGTCAGCGCCCGCAACCGCGACACCGGCGGCGCGGTCATCGGCTTCACCGTCCCGCTCGCCGGTGAGCCGCCCCTGCCGCGCGGCGACAGCGACGACCTGGCCCGGTCCGACGGCCTACGCTGGACCGGTCCGCCTCCGTAGCTCAGTGGACAGAGCGCCTCCGTCCTAAGGAGGGCGTCGGGAGTTCGATTCTCTCCGGGGGCACCGGACGGCCAGGAGCCCGGCCCCTTCGCAGGGACCGGGCTCCGGCTCGTCGTGCAGATGCGCCTACCGGCGCGGGGTGCCGTAGGTCGTGGTGGGGGCGTCCATGGCAGACGTCGACGAACCCGCCGTCGTGACCGGGCGCGACGTGCTCGGCTCGCTCGGGTAGGCCTCGTCGCCGCTGTTCGAGCGTGCCTCGGACCGGATCTTGTCCTTCTCGTCGTTCGCCTTGTTCAGGGCGTTCTCCCAGCGGGACTGCATCGGCTTGATGAGGCCGCCGCCGACGCCGACGATGACCACACCGGCGACCGCGGCGAGCGTTGCGTAGAGCAGCGCGCCGGTGACGTTGGTGGCGATGCCGACCTGGTCGAGCGCGGCCTTGACGAAGCCGAACAGGATGAGGATCGCGGCGCCGTTGGCCAAGACCTTCCCGTAGGACAGGCCGCCGAGGGCGTTCTGGATGAAGGACTTCGCGGCGCCGGCGATCACGGCACCGACGACCACCAGGACGATCGCAACGATGATCTTGGGGATGAGCGCGATGAACGCGGCCATCGGCTCGCGCAGGGCCTGGACGCCGAGGGTGTCGATGGCGGCGGCGAGCACCGGGATGAAGATCGCGAAGAACACCAGCTTGGCGACGATGTCGCTGGCGTCGTAGGAGCTCTTGCTCAGGGCCTTCTTGACCCCGCCCTTCTCGACGGCGCGGTCGAAGCCGGCCTTCTCGAGGGCCTTGTCGACGAGCTTGGCGATGAGCTTCGCGACGAAGTAGCCCACCACGAGGATGACGAGGAAGCCGAGGAGCCGCGGGATGAAGGTCGCGAGGGTGGTGAACCCTTCGCGGACCGGCGTCTCGAAGTCGACGGCGAGGGGTGCTGACATGGACTACCTCCGGTGCAGGGGACGTACCGGGCCGCGACTGCGGCGCCGGTGCTGGGAGCCTTTGTCCCCCCGTCCGCGGCATGTGATCGCGGGCGGCGGGGATGATCACCTGGCCGCTGGGTGAGGCAGACCTGGCGGTACGGCGAGTTTGCGACCTCGGGTGAGCGGGCCGGGCGCAGGACGCCTAGCGTCCGCTCCCGTGTCGACCGCCGTGCTCTGGCTGCGCCGCGACCTGCGGCTCGCCGACTCCCCCGCGCTCCTGGCCGCCCGCGACGGCGCCGACGAGGTGCTGCCGCTCTTCGTGCTCGATAACGCGCTGCGCCGACCGAGCGGCGCGCCCCGGCTGGCCTTTCTCTACCGGTGCCTGCGCGAGATCGAGGAGCGCACCGACGGCCGGCTGCGGGTGCTGACCGGCCGTCCGGAGGACGTCGTGCCGCGGGTCGCCCGCGAGGTGGCGGCCACCGCCGTGCACATCAGCAGCGACCACGGGCCGTACGGCCGGGCGCGCGACGAGCGGGTGCGCGGGGCGCTCGGCGACATGCCGCTCGTCGCCACCGGCTCGCCGTACGGCGTCACGCCCGGGACGCTGCTCAAGGCCGACGGCACGCCCTATCGCGTCTACTCGCCCTACGCCCGAGCCTGGCGGGCGCGCGGGCTGCACTCGCCGGCGCTCACCCCGCGAGTCGTGCACTGGACCGACGGCGGCCTGGCGACCGACGGCGTCCCGCCCGACCCGGAGCTGGGAGACGTGCAGCTGCCGCCCGCCGGCGAGCGGGCGGCGCTCGCGCGCTGGCAGGAGTTCCTGACCGACGGCGCGTCCGCGTACGCCGAGACGCGCAACCGACCGGCGCTGGCCGGCACCTCGGTCCTGTCGGCGCACCTGAAGTACGGCTGCATCCACCCGCGCACGATGCACGCTGCGCTCGGCAGCGACGAGGGCGCGCTGACCTACGCCGGCGAGCTGGTGTGGCGAGACTTCTACGCCGACGTGCTGTCGCACGCGCCCGGCTCGGCGCGTGAGGACCTTCAGCCGCAGCTCGGCGCGCTGGAGTACGACGAGGGGCCCGAGGCCGACCGCCGCTTCAACGCCTGGGCGACCGGGACGACCGGCTACCCGATCGTCGACGCCGGGATGCGCCAGCTGCTCGGCGAGGCGTGGATGCACAACCGGGTCCGGATGATCGTCGGGTCCTTTCTCACCAAGGACCTGCACCTGTACTGGACCCGCGGCGCCCGGCACTTCATGCAGCACCTGCGCGACGGCGACCTCGCGAGCAACAGCCACGGCTGGCAGTGGGTGGCCGGCACGGGCACCGACGCCTCGCCGTACTTCCGCGTCTTCAACCCGGTCAAGCAGGGCCGCGACCACGACCCGGACGGCGACTACATCCGCCGGTGGGTGCCCGAGTTGCGCGGCGTGCCGGGCAAGGCCGTGCACGAGCCGTGGCTGCTGACCGGCGGGCCGCCGGAGGGCTACCCGCCGCCGGTCGTCGACCACGCCGAGGAGCGCGCCGAGGCGTTGCGCCGTTACGCCACCGCCAGGGCCTGACCCTCAGCAGAGGGCGTTGACGTCGAAGACGGCGTCGGGGTCGGTGGCGGGCTGCACCTGCGCCATCACCACCGGGCCGCCGGTGAAGGAGTGCGCGGCGCCGCAGATCGTGCGCGGGTCTGCGTCGGGCGAGCGGAACACCCAGTTCTGCATCGCCAGCAGCCGCCACGGCCCGACGATCGCCCGCCAGTCGTTGTTGGGGTCCGCGACGGTCCCGCGGTCGGAGTAGGTGCCGATCCGGTGGCCGGCGCGGCGCAGCCCGTCCACCACGCCCTGGATCACGGCGCGGTTCACGGCCACGGCGTTCGGGTTCGGCTGCGCGAGCGGGTCGTTCGTCTGCTCCTGCTGCCAGAACGGCCCGTTGGCGTACGGCCCCTCGACGTCCATCCAGACCATCGGCTTGCCGCCGTGCCGGGAGACCGTGGGCATCCGGGCCAGGGCGTACGCCGCGATCCGCTCGCCGTAGACAAGCCCGCAGGTGCTGGTCGCCGTGCCGGTGCCGCACACCTCGGCCCAGACCCGGTTGCCCTCGGCGCCCATGTCGCGCACGCCGGGGGCGTTCATGTTGATGTAGACCATCGGCTCGCCGGGCAGCGTCTGCGCCCAGGCCCA
>JAJAYV010000195.1 GCA_026786045.1 Frankiaceae bacterium
GCCCTGGATCGACCGGCCCTGAGTCGACCTGCTCTGAGTCGACCTGCACGGGGACCCGCGCCGGGCTAGCGTCCGGCCGGTGCGCCTGGCGACCCTGAACCTGCTCAACGGCACCTCGCTGTCCGACCGCTCGGTGACACCGGCCCGGCTGATCGAGGCGGTGCGCTCGCTGCGTCCGGACGTGGTCGGGCTGCAGGAGGTCGACCGCTTCCAGCCGCGATCCCACGGCGCCGACCTCACCCGGCAGGTCGCCGAGGCGCTGGACGCGCCCCACTGGCGGTTCGTTCCGGCGCTGATCGGCACCCCCGGCGGCCAGTGGCGCGCGGCGACCGACGAGGACGACGACTCGACCGAGGCGGCGTACGGCATCGGCCTCGTCTCGCGCTGGCCGGTCCGGTCGTGGCACGTCACCCGCCTGCCGGCGTCGCCGCTGCGCAGCCCCGTCGTCATCCCCGGCACCCGGCAGCTGATCTGGCTCAAGGACGAGCCGCGGGTCGGTCTGGCCGCCGTCGTCGAGACGCCGCACGGGCCGATCACCGTCGGGACCACGCACCTGTCGTTCGTGCCGGGCTGGAACGGCAAGCAGCTGCGCACGTTCACCGCCGACCTGCGCCGCCTACCGGGGCCGAGGGTGCTGCTCGGCGACCTCAACATGCCGCCGCCGTTCCCGCGGGCGCTCACCCGCTGGCAGGTCCTGGCGAAGGCGCCGACCTACCCGGCGTGGGAGCCGCGGATCCAGCTCGACCACGTGCTCGGGTCGGGCGACCTGCCGCCGGTGCGCGGCGTCGAGTCGCCCCAGCTCGCGGTCTCCGACCACCGGGCGCTGCTGGTCGAGCTCTAGCCTGCGCCCCATGACGAACCTCTACCTGCGCGGACCGGTCCTCGTCGGCCCCGAGGAGGTCGTGGGCCAGGCCTGGGTGGTCGACGGCCGGCTCACCTTCGAGCAGCCGACCGGCGCCACGACGCCGGTCGACGGGTGGGTCGTCCCGGGCATGGTCGACGCGCCCTGCCACGTCGGGCTCGACGCCCACGGCGCGGTCGACGACGCCACCCCCGAGAAGCAGGCGCGGGCCGACCGCGACGCCGGCGCGCTGCTGCTCCGCGACGCCGGCTCGCCGGCCGACACCCGCTGGGTCGACGACCGCGACGACCTGCCCGTGCTCGTCCGCGCCGGCCGGCACATCGCCCGGCCCAAGCGCTACATCCGCAACTTCGCCGACGAGGTCGAGCCGGCCGGCCTCGCCGAGACGGTGCGTCGGCAGGCCGCGCGCGGCGACGGCTGGGTCAAGCTGGTCGGCGACTGGATCGATCGCGACACCGGTGACCTGGAGCCGTGCTGGCCGCTCGAGGCGCTGCGCCCGGCGATGGCCGCGGCGCACGAGGCCGGTGCCCGGGTGACCGCGCACTGCTTCTCCGAAAACTCGCTGGCCGACCTCGTCGAGGCGGGCATCGACTGCATCGAGCACGCCACCGGGCTCGACGAGACGACCCTGCCGCTGCTGGCCGCCCGCGGCGTCGCGATCGTCCCGACGCTCATCAACATCGAGACCTTCCCCGGCATCGCCGCCGCGGCCGAGGACAAGTTCCCGGCGTACGCCGCGCACATGCGCGCCCTGCACGCCCGCCGCTACGACACCGTGGGGGCGGCGCACGATGCCGGCATCCCGATCTACGCCGGCACCGACGCGGGTGGTGCGCTGGCCCACGGCCGCATCGCCGACGAGGTGCTCGACCTCGCGCGCGCGGGAATTCCTGCAGTGCAGGCACTCTCGGCCGCGACGTGGGCGGCGCGCGCGTGGCTCGGGCGCGACGGCCTGGTCGAGGGAGCCCAGGCCGACCTGCTCGTGCTCGACGGCGACCCGCGCGAGGACCTGCGGGGGCTGCAGGCGCCGCGCGCGGTCGTCCTGCGCGGGACGCTCCGAGCGGGGCCAGCCCGGTGATCGCATGGAGCTGACCGCCGAGCAGGGGCGCGTCCTCGGATCGCTGGTCGAGAAGGAGCTGACGACGCCGCAGGGCTACCCGCTCACCGACAACGCGCTGCTCACCGCCTGCAACCAGACAACCAGTCGCGACCCGGTGGTGCAGTACGACACCGCGACCGTCCGCATCGCCGTGCGCGAGCTGCGCGAGCTCGGGCTGCTGCGCACTGTCCATCGGCCCGGCGAGCGCAGCGACAAGCACCGGCACGAGCTCGCCGCCGCGCTGCACCTGCCGCCGGCGCAGGTCGCGCTGCTCGGCGTGCTGCTGCTGCGCGGCCCGCAGACCCCGGCCGAGCTCCGCGCGAGGACCGAGCGGATGCACCCCTTCACCACCACCGAGCAGGCCGAGGACGAGCTCGTCGCGCTGATGAACCGCGACGAGCCGCTCGTCGTCCGCCTGGAGCGCCAGCCCGGCCGCAAGGAGGCGCGGTACGCCCAGCTGCTCACGGGCGCCGCGACGTCGGGGGCCGGCGTGGCGGTCGGAGTGGCAGTTGCGCCCACCAGCCACACGCCCCCGCCCGCCCCGCTCCAGGCGCCTGCCCAGGTCGCCTCCGTGCCCCTGGCGGCCCGTGACGGACTGGACGAGGTCACCGCCCTGCGCGCAGAGGTGAGCGCGCTCAGGGCCGAGGTCGAAGCGCTGCGCTCCGTGGTGGCCCGGCGCGCCGCGGGCGACGACTGACCACGGCCTGAGGCGGCTCCAGCTCGTCGACCTGGCTCCGCGGGGCGCCGCCCGGGACGGGTGATCTCGTCGGCGACCCGGCGCGTCGCAGGGTGTCCTGCGGCGTGTGCTGCATGACAGATCAACTTCTGTCACTTCTTGAGCCCTGACGCACAACCCGCTGAACAGGTGACGACGCCCCAACGACCGACCGACCGACCGACGGTTCAGGGACCCGGAGTCAACGCGCGTTGTGCCAGGTGCCAGGACGTGCCCGGCGGCTCGTACTGATCGCCCTGTCGCCTGGTGACCCCGAGGACGCTTCGCAGCGACGCGACGATCAGTACGACGTCGGCGGGGCGGGGCGGGGCGCAGCGGGGCGGGGCGGGGCGCGGC
>JAJAYV010000196.1 GCA_026786045.1 Frankiaceae bacterium
CGGCAGCCCACAGGTCGTGCAGGCGAACCTTGAGGCGGCGGTGGGCGTCCGCCTCGGCGCGGCAAGTGACGCAGTGCGCGAGGTGGCGCTGGGCCCGCTCGCGCGCGGCGTGGTCGAGCTCGCCGTCCACGAGCGCGGCGACCTGCTCGCCGAGGCAGCTGCTCACGACGCCTCGTCGACCGGGATGGGTGCGCGGTGCGCCAGGGCGGCGCGCAGCTGGGAGCGGCCGCGGTGGATGCGGCTGCGGACGGTGCCGATCTTGATCCCGAGGGTGGCGGCGATCTCGTCGTACGACAGGCCCTCGAGGTCACACAGCACCACCGCGGCGCGGAAGTCCGGCGGCAGCGCGTCGAGCGCGCCCTGCACGTCGTGGTCGAAGTGGGTGTCGTCGTAGACCTGCGCCGGCCCGCGGTCGCGGCTGGGCAGCCGCTCGGCGTCGTCAGGCAGCGCGTCGAAGCGGATCCGGGCCTTGCGGCGGACCTGGTCGAGGAACAGGTTGGTGGTGATCCGGTGCAGCCAGCCCTCGAAAGTGCCCGGCGTGTAGCTCGACAGCGAGCGGAAGACGCGGACGAAGACCTCCTGGGTCAGGTCCTCGGCGTCGTGCTTGTCGCCAGTCAGGCGGTAGGCCAGCCGGTAGACGCGGGCCGAGTGGTCGCGGACGACCTCGTCCCACGACGGCGGGGTCCACGGCTCTGCGGGGAGCTCCATTCGGGGGTGCGCACCTCCAGGCACGGACGCATCGGCGGGCAGCGACAGCAGCCCGGTTCCCGACATGGTGCCCACCTTCCTGTGAAGCGCACGTGAAGCCGTCCGCGAGGCGTGGCCTCGTAGAACGGTGAACGCTGCCTGCCGCGCGACCGTTCCCCGTTAGGCTCCCGCGCACCGGGCCACGTGGGCCCGCCGGCACCCGGAGGTCGTCATCGAGTCAGGCAGGACGGGCAAGGGCGCGGGCCCCCTGGAGGGCGCGGCCGTCGCGGAGTGGATCGCGGCGTGGCAGCCCGAGGAGCCGCCGCTGCTGGCGGCGCGCCAGCGGGCGAGCGAGGTCGGGGTGGCCGCGGTCGACCCGGCCACCGGCGCGGCCCTGCGGCTGCTCGCCACGGCCACGAGCGCCAAGACGGTGATCGAGCTGGGCACCGGCGCCGGCGTGTCCTCGCTGTGGCTGCTGTCCGGGATGCGCCCGGACGGCGTGCTGACCTCGGTCGACGCCGAGAGCGAGCACCAGCGGCTGGCCAAGACCTCGCTGGCCGAGGCGGGCATCCGGTCCAGCCGGGCCCGGCTCATCCACGGCCGCGCGCTCGACGTGCTGCCACGGCTGTCCGACGGGGCGTACGACCTGGTCTTCTGCGACGCCAACAAGGCCGAGAACAGCGACTACCTTGAGGCAGCTCTGCGGCTGCTGCGCCCGAACGGGCTGGTGGTCTTCGCCGGCGCCCTCGGCGGCGGGCGGGTAGCGGACCCCAGCGCCCGCGACGCCGACACGGTCGCCCAGCGCGAGCTGGTCAAGGCGCTGCGCGAGCAGACCCGCTTCACCGCGGCGGCGCTCCCGGTCGGCCCCGGGCTGATCGTCGCCGCGCTGTCGGGCTGACGCCTAGGGGGTGAGGGGGCCGTCGGCGCCGACAGCGACGCCGACGAGCTCCCACTCCTGGACGAGCTCGGGGTCGCTGCCGACCATCGTGCTCACCGGGCTGGGGTTGGCGCGGAAGTGCTCGAGGAACGCCGTACGGGCCTCTGGGGTGGACCAGATGTAGATGCCCGAGAAGAAGCCACCCTCGGTCATCTGCCAGGTCTTCTGCACCAAGCCGTCCATGCCCGTGAAGCGCGGCACGGAGGTCTCGCGGACGTAGGCGCGCAGCTTGTCCGCCGTGCCGGCGGGGGTGTCGCGGATCGACCAGCGGACGGTGAGACCGTGCATCAGGCGGACCTCCTTGTACGGGTGCGGGTCGTGGTGCGGGCGGAGGTGCGGGCGAGCTCGGCCAGCCAGGCGGTCAGCAGGCGGACGCCGTAGCCGGTGCCGCCCTTGGTGACCTCGTCGCTGTCGCCGGCGGCCATCGCCGGGCCGGCGATGTCGAGGTGCGCCCACGGCCGCCCGCCGGTGAACTCGCGCAGGAACAGCGCCGCGGTGATCGAGCCGCCCTGCAGCTTGAGCTTGGGCTGGCCGATGTTGCGCAGGTCGGCGACCGGCGAGTCGAGTGCGACCCGGTAGTCCTCGACCAGCGGCATCCGCCACAGCGCCTCGCCGCTGACCTCGGCCGCGGCCTCGAGCTGGCCGGCGAGGGCGTCGTCGCTGCTGAACAGTCCGGCGTGCCGCTTGCCGAGCGCGACCGGCATCGCGCCGGTGAGCGTCGCGACGTCGACGATGACATCGGCCTTGAGGTCGCGGTCGGCGTAGGCGATCGCGTCGGCGAGCACGAGGCGGCCCTCGGCGTCGGTGTTGAGCACCTCGACGCTGCGCCCGCCGTACTGCACGAGGACGTCGCCGGGGCGCTGGGCGGTGCCGGACGGCATGTTCTCGGCCACAGCAGCCAGCACCGTCACCTTGACCTCGAGACCGAGGTCGGCCACGGCGCGCAGGGTGCCGAGCACGGCGGCGGCGCCGCCCATGTCCATCTTCATGTCGAGCATGCCGGGGTTGGGCTTGAGGCTGAGCCCGCCGGTGTCGAAGGTGATCCCCTTGCCCACGAGGACGACGTGGGTGCGCCCCCCGCCGTCGTAGCTGGCCTGGACCAGCCGCGGCGGGCGGGAGGAGCCCTGACCGACGCCGAGGATCCCGCCGAAGCCCTTGGCCGCGAGCTGCTTCTCGTCGAGGACCGTGACGTCGAGGCCCTTGAGCAGGTCGCCGGCCGCGGCGGCGAGCCAGGCGGGCGACTTCTCACCGGACGGGGTGTTCACCAGGTCGCGGGTCGCGCAGACCGCGCGCACGACCGTCAGCGCGGCGTCGAGCTCGCGCTGCAGGCCGACCGGCCCGACGAGGGTGATCGTCTGCAGCGCGCGGACCTTCGGCTCGGCCTTGCGGCTGAAGGAGTACGACGCGAGCAGCAGCCCCTCGACCAGCGCGTGCAGCGCCGGACCGTCCAACGGCAGCCCGCGCAGGTCGAGCGCGAGGTCGACGTCGTCCTTGGCCCGGCGGGCCAGCGCGGCGCCCGCCTTGCGCAGGTCCCCGGGCGCGGCGTCACCGACGCCGAGCAGCAGCACCCGCGCCTCGACGGGCACGGCCACCAGCTCGCCGGCGCCGCCCTTGGCGGACTCGCGCTCGAGCAGGGCCTCGACGTCCACGGCCGACGCCGCAGCGGGGAGGCTGCCAGCCAGCACGACGCCGCTGTCGGCGGTGCGGGTGGGCACCGCGACGACGGCGGCGGCGGGTAGGTCGGCGGCGAGCCCGACGGCGGGCAGGGCGATCTCGGGGAAGCGGGCCGCTGCGGCCCGTCGGCGGGCGGGCGGCACGCTAGGCGAGGACTGCCTGGAGCGCCTCGGCGAGGTCCTTGACCTCGTCGGCGTTCAGCTCGACGACCAACCGGCCGCCGCCCTCGAGCGGGACGCGCATGACGATGCCGCGGCCCTCCTTGGTCACCTCGAGGGGACCGTCACCAGTCCGGGGCTTCATGGCCGCCATGGCCGACCTCCAACGTCGCTCAGTGCAGCGCCCCGGGACCGGAGCGGCGTGTGCGGAACAGTCTCCCTCAAGTCGCGCTCGGCAAGGCGACCGGGGGCGGCGTGCCATCCTCGGCGCACCCCTAGCGAGAGGCTCCCCGTGTCCGACCTCGTCCAGCTCGAGCGCACCGGTGCCGTCGCCACGATCACGCTCGACCGCCCGGAGGGCATGAACGCCCTCACGCTCGAGGCCAAGACGGCGCTGCTCGAGGCCGTCACGTCGGTGCGCGACGACGTCGCCGTGCGGGCGCTGGTGCTGACCGGGTCGGGCCGCGCGTTCTGCGTGGGCCAGGACCTGCGCGAGCACGCCGCGCTGCTCGAGGCGGGCGACCCGGCGCCGCTGTCGACGGTCCGCGAGCACTACAACCCGCTCATCACGATGCTGCACGAGCTGCCTATCCCTACGGTCGCGGCGATCAACGGGACGGCCGCCGGCGCCGGGCTCGGGATCGCCTGCGCGCTGGACCTGCGCATCGGCGCGACCGGCGCGCGCTACACGACGGCGTTCGCCGGGATCGGGCTGACCGCCGACTCGGGGCTGTCCTGGACGCTCCCCCGCCTGGTCGGCGCCGGGCGGGCGCAGGCCCTGCTGCTGCTCGCCGAGCCGTTCACGACCGAGCAGGCGCTGGACATGGGCCTGCTCAACGCGGTCGTCGCACCCGAGAAGGTGCTGCCCGCGGCGCTCGAGCTGGCGACCCGGCTCGCCGCCGGCCCCACCGCGGCGTACGGCCTGCTCAAGGAGTCGGTGCGCTACGCCGCCGACGCGACCCTCGTCGAGGCACTTGCGCGGGAGGAGTACTGCCAGGCGCGGGCCGGGCGCACGACCGACCACGCCGACGCGGTCCGGTCGTTCCTGGCCAAGCAGCCCCCGGTCTTCCAGGGGCGGTAGCCCAGGCGGCGCCTCGCCGGCCTCGGGACAGGTCGGGTCAGGCGGCGCGTTGAGCGGGGCGGCCGGCCTCGACCCAGCGGGCGAACTTCTTCAGGCTCAGCTGGACGCCGAAGGCGAAGAACGGCTTGACCAGCGGCCAGCCGAGCCGGCCGAGCACGCCCAGGGGCAGCTCGAGGTCCTCGCGCCAGACGAAGCGGCTGCCGGTCCCCCGCGGCTCGACCTCGAACGCCCCGGTCCCGCGGACCAGCCGCCCGGTGTGCAGGACGTGGCAGCGGTGCGGCGGCTCCCACAGCGTGATGTCCATGGTGTCCAGGAAGCCCAGCGGCCCGATGCCGGTGAAGGCCTCGATCGCGCCGCCGACGCCCTGGCCGTCCTGGCGGGTGGGGCGCACGCTGGTGCCGAGCATCCACTCGCCCTGGCCGGCCCAGTCGGTCGCGCCGGCCCAGGTCTGCTCGACGGGGGCGTCGACGTCGACGGTCAGGACGAGGGTGGCGGTCATCGGGTCAGTCTCCGGCGGCCGGGGGCGGCGCGCCAGCGGGGCCTGTGTGCGGGGGCAGCGGCAGGTCCTCCGGCGTCGCCTGACGGACCAGCGGCGGCTGGACCAGCTCCCGGCCCTCGGCGGACGCCTCGAGCAGGCCGATGCGGCGGTCGCGATCGCGCAGCTCATCGGCGAGCCGCTCCAGCGCCGCGTCCACCTGAGCCATCCGGTATCCCCTGGCAGCCATCGAGAAGCGCAGCGCCGCCACGTCCTCCGGCGCGAACGGGCCGGTCGGCAGCGCGAGGTCCGCGACGTCCGGCGGGGCCGGCGCGAGCTCCCCGCCCTCCCGCGTGGCGAGCACCGCCGCCACGAACAGCACGCCGAGGACGCCGAGCAACGCGAGGGCGGTGACCACGGCACGGATGCTCCCACGCAGACGGGGAACACCGGCACCGTGACCTCCGACCGGACCTCCGACGTGGGCGCCCCAGATCCCGGTGCAGACCCGGCCGGCGACGTCGACCTCGACGCGACGCTCGCGCCCGAGCTGTCCCGGAGCCACGAGGCGACCGGCGAGCAGGTGCCCACGCGGGACCTGTCCGGTCTGGCCCCGCCGGCCCGCCCGGCCCGGCGCTGGACGCCGAAGCGGGTCGTGATCACACCGGCCGCGCTGGACCACCCGCACGGGCAGCGGATCGTCGAGCGGGTCGAGGGGCTGGGGATCGAGGTCGAGCGGCTGACCGCGAACCGGCTGACCGGCGTGCGTGGCGACGACGAGCGGCAGACCTACGTCCGGGCGAAGTCGACGATGGCGATCGTCGTGAGCCCGCCGTCCCGCCGGCGGCTGCAGTCGATCGCCCCGAGTGCCGACTGGCGCTTCGACCTGGCGGAGGGCTGCCCAGCTCACTGCCAGTACTGCTACCTCGCCGGGTCGCTGTCCGGCCCGCCGGTCACCCGGGTCTACGCCGACGTGGACGAGATCCTCGGCGGGCTGGCGGACTACGTCGGCGCAGGGACCGCGCGACGCCGGCCGGAGGAGGGGACGACGTTCGAGGCGTCCTGCTACACCGACCCGCTGGCGCTGGACCACCTCACCGGCTCGTGGCGGCGGGCGGTGGAGTTCTTCGGCGCCTGGGACGACGACGTGCAGCTGCGCTGGACGACCAAGTACGCCGACGTCGCCCCCTTCACTGCGCTGCCGCACCGCGGCCGCACCCGCGTCCGCTTCTCGGTGAACGCTCCCGCCGTGACCACGCGCATGGAGGGCGGGACGGCGCCGCTGGAGGAGCGCATCGCCGCGCTCGGGACCCTGGCGCGCAGCGGCTACCCGGTCGGCCTGACCGTCGCGCCGATCATGCCGGTGCCGGACTGGCAGTCCGAGTACGCGCGTCTGCTCGACCTGGTGGCCCGTGCGGTCGACGGCGTGGCTGACCTGGACCTGACCGCCGAGCTGATCACGCACCGCTTCACGCCGGGGAGCAAGGAGGTGCTGCTCGGCTGGTACCCCCGCACTCGGCTCGACATGGACGAGAGCCGCCGCACGACCAAGCGCGGCAAGTACGGCGCGGTCAAGCACGTCTACCCGAAGGACGTCATGAGCGAGCTGCGCGGCTGGTTCGAGGAGCAGCTCGCCGCGCGGCTGCCGGCCTGCCGCGTCCTGTACTGGACCTAGCCCGGCACCTACGGCTCGGCCTCCAGCACCTCCTCGGCGAGCGGGTGCAGCCGGACCGGGTCGCGCAGACCCGCCTCGACCAGGTCGAGCGCCTCGTCCACCGACGACGCCCACTGCAGCGCGCGCCGGGCCGGGCCGCGCAGGAAGCCGCGCTCGGCCATCAGCTCCACCTGCTCGCGCAACGGGCCGTAGAGGCCGTCCACGTCGAGCACCACCACCGGCTTGACGTGCATGCCGAGGCTGCGGGCGACCCAGACCTCGAAGAGCTCCTCCAGCGTGCCGATGCCGCCGGGCAGGGTGAGGAAGGCATCCGAGCGGTCGTCCATGAGGCCCTTGCGGGTGCGCATGTCGTCGACGACGAGCAGCTCGTCAGCGTCACGGTCACCCACCTCGACGTCGAGCAGAGCCTGAGGGATGACGCCGGTCGTGTGCGCTCCGCCGGCCCGCGCCGCCCGCGCGACCGCGCCCATCATCGACAGGTTGCCGCCGCCGGACACCAGCGCGTGCCCGCGCGCCGCCAGCGCCGTGCCCACCTGGCTGGCCAGGTCGACGTACGACGGGTCGATCGCGGTGCTGGACGCGCAGTAGACGCAGATCGCTGCCACGGCGACGACGCTAGGCGTTGCCCCGGCCAGCAGGTGCGGCGGTCAGGCCCCGCCGTCGCCCAGGTGCTCGTCGCCGGTCGCGACGCGCGGCTTGTCGACGCGCCGCTCGTACGCCTCGGCCACGAGCCGGACGGCCTCGCCGACGTCGTCGGTCAGGGTGAACAGGTCCAGGTCGCTGTGGTTGATGTAGCCCTGGTCGGCCAGCGTGCCGCGCAGCCAGTCCACCAGCGGGGTCCAGTACGCCGAGCCCATGAGGATCACCGGGAACTGGTTGACCTTGCGCGTCTGCACCAGCGTCAGGGACTCGAACAGCTCGTCCATGGTGCCGAAGCCGCCGGGCAGGATGACGAACGCCTGGGCGTACTTCACGAACATCGTCTTGCGGGCGAAGAAGTAGCGGAAGTCGATGCCGAGGTCGACCCACTGGTTGAGGCCCTGCTCGAACGGCAGCTCGATGCCGAGGCCGACCGACAGCCCGCCGCCCTCGCTGGCACCCTTGTTGGCGGCCTCCATGATCCCCGGCCCGCCGCCGGTGATGACGGCCCAGCCGGCGCGGGCGAGCGCGCCGCCGAGCTCCTCGGCCATGGCGTACTCCGGCCGGTCCCGGGCGGTGCGCGCGCTGCCGAAGACGCTGACCGCGCGCGGCATCTCGGCGAGCTGGCCGAAGCCCTCCACGAACTCGGACTGGATCCGCATGACCCGCCACGGGTCGGTGTGCACCCAGTCGGACAGGCCGCGGCTGTCGAGCAGCCGCTGGTCGGTGGTGGTGGCCTGCACCTGACCGCGGCGGAGGGTCACCGGTCCGCGCGTCTTCTCGGGAGGGTGCTCGGCGTCGCGGAGGCGCTCAGGGTCGACGGAGGCGGGCATGCCGGGAACGGTACCCACGCAGGGGCGTCACAGCCGGACGTACCAGCGCGCCGCGTGCATCGCGCTCGCGACGGCGAACCACCCGCCTGCGGTGAGCAGGAAGAAGCCGGTCGCCCCGCGCTCGGCCAGCAGGTGGGTCGCCAGCGGCACGCCGTCCGGCCCGGCCGGCGTGCTCTGCAGCACCTTGCCGAGCACGAAGACCCCGATCCACAGCACCAGCGCGTTGCGCCCCAGCCCGACGACCGGCCAGCTGGCGACGTCCAGGACGCGGGTCAGCCACGCCGGCCGTTCGCTGTCGAAGACGAGCACCGCCAGGGCGAGCACCGCGATCCCGACCGCGGCGTGCACGGCGAGGAACGACGGCGTCCACAGCCGCTTGGCCACCGGCTGCAGCAGCAGGAAGAGCGGGAATGCGACGGCCCACACCCCGGCGACACCCAGCAGCGCGGCGGACCGCAGGCCCGCGCTGCGGTCGCGCAGGTCGAGCAGGAGGGCGGCCGCGGCGTACCCGGCCAGGAAGGTCGCGAGCGCGCCCAGGGTGGAGACGAGCCCCTCGGGGTCGTGCGTCTGCACGCCGACGCCGTAGGTGTGGGCCGCGCCGAACAGCGCGACCTCGACGTCGTAGAAGGTGCCGCAGCCCTCGACCGTCGGCAGCCCCCCGGGGCAGTCGGCGGCCGCGGCCCGCAGTACCAGCCCCCAGCCCAGGGCGACGACCAGCGCGGCGA
>JAJAYV010000197.1 GCA_026786045.1 Frankiaceae bacterium
CGGCGGGACGGTCGACGTCGACACCGCCGCCGGTACCTGCCTCACGGTGCACCTGCCGGCGGCCGACCCGTCCGCCCCGCCGCCGCCGCCCCCTCTGGAGCCCTCCATGCGGGCCGGGGGTGGCCCGGACCCGCATGGAAGGCTCCACACGGGGACCGCGGGCGGGCGCAGCGAGTCGAGTCGGGGTCCTGAGCCGGTCGTGCAGACTGGTGGGCGTACGGGAGGGCTCGCCTAGTGGCCGATGGCGGCGGTCTTGAAAACCGCTGAGCGGGGTGACTCGTTCCGTGGGTTCGAATCCCACGCCCTCCGCTCCTGAGCTGCAGCAGGACTGGCCTGCGTGATCGCACGAGATGCCAGTGTCCTGATCGGGCGCCTGACGCCACGCGATGCCCATCACGCCGCGGCGACCGAGATCCTTCTGAACGCCGCGCCAGGATCGATGCTCGTCCATCCACTGACGCTGACCGAGGTGCTCGTCGGCGGCGTACGGGTCGGACGCGGCCAGGCGATGCGCGCTGACCTCGAAGCCGCAGGCATTCGCGTCGTCGCACCTGACGCGGGCGAGCCGCTGCGGCTTGCCGAGCTGCGCGTCAGCACCGGCCTCAAGCTTCCCGACTGCTGCGTGCTCGACGTCGCGCGTCACTCCGTCTCCTCGCTGGCCACTTTCGATGACGCATTGGCCGCGGGCGCGCGGCAGTGCGCAGTTCCCCTGCTGCCGTGACCTGGAGGACGACCAGGACCCGGCGGCGTGGCAAGCAGATCCTGTCGGGGGGTCGCCGTAGCGTGACCGTCATCGACGAGCGGACCGCCAAGCGGTCACGACGCATGGTTTGGAAGTGGTGTGAAGATTCTCCTGGAGGGTCCGCCGCCGTCGTGGCTGGTGGGCTGCACTGACCAGGTGTTGCGGGCCAGGCTGGGAGCAGACACCTGGGCCCGAGGGGCCGCCTACGCGCGCGACCGCGCCGTGCAGAGCGTGGAGACGCGGGCGCAGGGCATGGTGTTGCACGCTGCGGTGCGCGGCAGTCGTTCCGGCAGCTACTCGACCCTGGTCCGCGCGCACGCGGCGCGGCCGGGCGGTCCCGTCGACTGGACCGGGCACTGCACCTGCCCGATGCAGGTCGACTGCAAGCACGTCGCCGCCGTTCTGCTGACCACGAGGGACCGGCTGACGGGAGCTTCTGCTCCGGTCAGCTCCTGGGAGAACCAGCTCGCCGACGTCGTGCGCCCGGCTGAGAGCTCGTCCACGATCCCCCCGCTCGGTCTGCAACTCGAGATCGTCGGTAGGGACCAGGCGCGGGTCCGGCTGCGCCCGGTCCGCCCCGGCAAAGCCGGGCGCTGGGTGAAGACAGGAGTGTCCTGGCTCGACCTCGGCAGCAGCTACCGGTCCGTCCAGGTACGACCGGTGCAGCGGGCGGTGGCGCAGGCCATCGTCGCGTCCTTCCGCGCTCGCCAGAGCTCCTACTACTCGCCGTACGGTGACGTCACGATCCCCCTCGACGACCTGGGGCCGACCGGGTGGCGGCTGCTGGCCGAGGCGCGGGAGGCGGGCATCGCGCTGGTCGGGACGCACCCGGACCAGTCGGTGCGGCTGTCGGCGGAGCCGGCAGCGGCGGTGCTCGACGTACGCAGGGACGAGCCCGGCGCCGACCTCCGCCTCGTCCCCGCCGTGCGCGTCGCCGGGGAGCCTGCTCTGCCGGACGGCGGGGTGCGCCTGGTCGGCGAGCCCGCTCATGGGTTGTTCGTGGACACGCCGGGGGAGCTGCTGCTCGCCGCCTTCGCCCAGCCGCTGGACGAGGCCACCTTCCGGCTGCTGAGCTCGGGTGCGCTGCGCGTCCCGGCCGCTGAGGCCCCTCGGTTCCTGGGCCGCTACTACCCGGCGCTGCGTCAGCGCGTCGCCGTCGAGAGCAGCGACGGCAGCGTCGAGCTCCCGGAGATCGAGCCGCCGACCTTGGCACTCGACGTCGTCTTCGAGCCCGGGCACCGTACCGGGCTGCGCTGGTCCTTCGGCTACCGGATCGAGGGCGAGTCCACCCTCCTGCCGCTCGACGAGGCGGTGCAAGACGGGACACCGGACGTGGTCCGCGATGCCGCCGCCGAGCGTGCGCTGCTCGCCGGCCTGACCGACCTGCCGGACCTGCCCGGCCTGTGGGCAGCCCACGAAGGCGGCCGGCGCGTGGCGGCGACGTCCCGGCTGACCGGGATCGACACGGCGCGCTTCGTCGACCAGACGCTGCCGGTGCTGCTGGAGCGCGAGGACCTCACGGTGCAGATCATCGGCACTCCGGTGATCTACACCGAGGCCGAGGACGCGCCGCTGATCGCGGTGTCCGCCTCGGACGCCGTGGACGGGCAGTCTGACTGGTTCGACCTGTCCGTCGAGGTCTCGGTGGGCGGGCAGTCGGTGCCGCTGAGACCGTTGATCGCTGCCCTCGCCCGGGGCGAGGAACAGCTGATCCTGGACAGCGGCACCTGGTTCCGGCTGGACCGCCCGGAGCTGCAGGCGCTGCGCCGGATCATCGAGGAGGCCCGGTCGCTGCAGGACAAGGAGAGCACCGGCCTGCGAGTCACCGCGTATCAGGCGGGGCTGTGGGAGGAGCTGGCCGGCCTGGGCGTGGTGGAGCATCAGAGCGAGCGCTGGTCTCGCACCGTCGGCGCCTTGCTCGCCCTGGAGGAACTGCCGCGCCCCGAGCCACCGCTGAAGCTGCAGGCGACGCTGCGGCCCTACCAGCTGGACGGCTACCACTGGCTGTCGCTGCTGTGGGACTGCCAGCTCGGCGGGATCCTGGCCGACGACATGGGGCTGGGCAAGACGCTGCAGACCCTCGCGATGGCCAGCCGCGCCTACGAGCAGGGGACGCTGGGCGGGGAAGCTGGTCCGCTGCTGATCGTCGCGCCGACCAGCGTGGTGGCCGCCTGGGCCAGCGAGGCCGAGCGGTTCTGCCCCGACCTGGCCGTTGTTGCGGTGACCGAGACCGAGCGCCGCAGCGGTCGTCCGCTGGCCGAGCAGGCGGCAGAGGCACATCTGGTCGTCACGTCCTACGCCCTGTTCCGCATCGACGAGGAGTCCTACCACGGGCTGACGTGGAGCGGCCTGGTGCTGGACGAGGCGCAGTTCGTCAAGAACCACCAGGCCAAGATCTACTCGTGCGCCCGGCGGCTGCCGGCGCCCTTCAAGCTGGCGATCAGCGGCACGCCGCTGGAGAACTCCCTGATGGACCTGTGGTCGATGCTCTCGATCACGGCACCCGGGCTGTTCCCCGACCCGCAGACCTTCTCCGAGCTGTACCGCAGGCCGATCGAGAGCGGCTCCTCACCCGAGCAGCTCGCGACCCTGCGCCGCCGCATCCGGCCGCTGATGCTGCGCCGCACCAAGGACCAGGTCGCCACCGACCTGCCGCCCAAGATCGAGCAGATTCTCGAGGTGGAGCTCAACCCGAAGCACCGCAAGGTCTATGACAGGCACCTGCAGCGCGAGCGCCAACGGGTGTTGGGCCTGCTCGATGACCTGCAGCGCAACCGCTTCCAGATCTTCCGGTCGCTCACCCTGCTGCGCCAGCTGAGCCTGGACCCCTCCCTGGTCGACGACCAGCACGCCGGGAAGATCCGGTCCAGCAAGATCGACGTCTTGATGGAGCAGCTGCACGAGGTCGTGGACGAAGGTCACCGGGTGCTGGTCTTCAGCCAGTTCACCGGCTTCCTGTCGCTCGTCCGGTCGCGGCTCGAAGCCGAGGGCATCGGCCACTGCTACCTCGACGGTCGTACCCGCAACCGGCCAAGCGGATCTCCGAGTTCACCGAAGGCGACGCGCCGGTCTTCCTGATCAGCCTCAAGGCCGGGGGGGTCGGGCTGACCCTGACCGAGGCCGACTACGTCTTCGTGCTCGACCCGTGGTGGAACCCGGCGACCGAGGCGCAGGCCGTGGACCGGGCGCACCGGATCGGCCAGGACAAGACGGTGATGGTCTACCGGCTGGTCGCGACCGGCACGATCGAGGAGAAGGTGGTCGCGTTGCAGCAGCGCAAGCGCGACCTGTTCGCCCAGGTGGTCGACGACGAGGCGATGACGGGCGGGGCGCTGACGGCCGAGGACATCCGCGGCTTGTTCGC
>JAJAYV010000198.1 GCA_026786045.1 Frankiaceae bacterium
CCGTCACCTACCCGCCGGCGCTGTTCGACGCCGACCGCGTGCTGCGGCTCATCGACCACCTCGGCACGGCGCTGGGTCGCGGGCTCGCCGCCCCGGGCACCGCGGTCGTCGACGTCGACGTCCTGCCCCCCGCCGAGCGCGACCTCCTGCTGCACGCGTGGAACCCATCGTCGGCGCCGCGCCCGCCCGGGCTGCTGCACGACGTCACCGCCGGGCACGACCCGGACCACCTCGCCGTGGACCACCCCACCGCGCCGCTCACCTACGGCGCGCTCGAACGCCGAGCCAACCACCTCGCGCGCGCCCTGCGCCGCCACCGCATCACCACGGGGCACGTCGTCGGACTGCTGCTCGGGCGCGGGCCGCACCTGCCGGTCGCCCAGCTCGCGGTGATGAAGGCGGGCGCCGCGTGGCTGCCGCTGGACCCGCAGCACCCGCCGGCCCGGCTCGCGCACCTGCTGCGGGACTCCGCGACGGTGCTCGTCCTCACCAGCACCGACCTCGCCGCTCTCGCCACCGATGACGCCGGGGACGCCGTCCCGTGCTGGGACCTCGACGACCCCACGGTCACCGGCGCGCACGACCCCGTCGACCCGGGCCCGCCGCCCGGGGTCGACGTGCGCCCCGACGACCCCGCCTACCTGCTCTACACGTCCGGGTCCACCGGGACGCCCAAGGGCGTGCTCGTGCCCCACCGCTGCGCCCACTCGTACTGCCGCACCGCCGTCGAGCTGTACGGCACCACCCCGGCCGACCGGGTGGCGCAGGCCTCGAACCCGGCGTTCGACGCCAGCATCTTCGACCTCTTCGCCACCTTCCTCGCCGGCGCGACGCTGGTGTGCGCGTCGAGCGAGACGATCGTCGACCCCGCCGCGTTCGCCGACCTCATCCGCACCCAGCAGGTCACGCTGTCCTTCATCCCGGCCGCCGTCCTCGCCGTCCTGGACCCCGACGAGGTCGCCGCCGGCACGCTGCGGGCGATCTGGAGCGCGGGCGAGGCGATGCCCCCCGAGCAGGCCGTGCGCTGGCCCCGGCCGGGGCTGGAGCTGCACAACTCCTACGGTCCCACCGAGACCACGGTGGTCGTGACCGACTTCTCGTGCACGCCCGAGCCGCTGGACGGGCCGACCCCGATCGGCACCGCCCTGGCGCAGCACCGGGTCCACGTGCTCGACGCCCGCCTGCGACCGGTGCCGATCGGGGTGCCGGGGCAGCTGCACGTCTCCGGCGCCGGGGTGACGCACGGCTACCACCGGCAGCCCGGGCTGACCGCCGAGCGGTTCCCGGCCGACCCGTTCGCCGACCGCCCGGGCGCCCGCATGTACGCCACCGGCGACGTGGTGCGGTGGCGCGCCGACGGGATCCTGGAGTTCCTCGGCCGGCCCGACCGGCAGGTGCAGATCCGCGGTCAGCGCGTCGAGCTCGGCGAGATCGAGCACGTCCTGAGCAGGCACCCGGACGTCCGCCACTGCGCGGTGCTGCTGCACGACGGCACCCGCCTGGTCGCCCACGTCGCGGGCGAGCCCGATCCGGAGGACCTGCGCCGCCACCTCGCCGACCACCTGCCCAGCTACATGATCCCGACGACGCTGCACCTGATGCCCGTGCTGCCGCTGACCCCGAACGGCAAGCTGGACACCGCCCGGCTCCCCACCACGGCGCCGCCGCAGGACACCGAGCACGTCGCGCCGCGCACCGGGACCGAGCGCTGGCTGGCCGAGACCTGGCAGGACCTGCTCGGCGTCGAGCGCGTGGGGGCGACGGACACCTTCTTCGACCTCGGCGGCACCTCGCTGCACGCCATCCGGTTCGCCGCCCGCGTCCGCGGCGAGCGGCACGTCGACCTGCCGCTGCGGCACCTGTTCGCCGCCCCCGCGCTCGAACAGGTCGCCGCCCGCCTCGCCACGGCCGAGCCGGTCGCCTCCGACGCGATCGTCCCGCTGCCGCACGACGGCCCGCTGCTCTGCTCGCGCCAGCAGGAGGGGCTGTGGTTCCGGCACCAGCTCGACCCGGCGTCGTCGGCCTACCACATCGGTCTGGAGCTGCGCCTGCACGGCGCGCTGGACGTCGCGGCGCTGGCGCGGGCCACGCACGCGCTGGTGGTGCGGCACGAGGCGCTGCGCACCCGGTTCGTCGCCGAGGACGGCAGTCCCCGGCAGGTCGTCGACCCGCCACCGCCCACCGCCCGCCCGCTGCCCGTGGTGGACCGTCCCCCCGGGGACGCGCAGCGGTGGGTGTCCGCGGAGGTGGCCCGGCCGATCGACCTCCGCACCGGGCCGCTGTTCCGCACGCCGCTGACGCGGCTCGCCCCCGACGAGCACGTGCTCGTCGTCGTGGTCCACCACATCGTCGGTGACGGCTGGTCCACCCGGGTGCTGGCGCGCGAGCTGTCCGCGCTCTACGGGGCGGAGCTGTCCGGCGGGGCGGGCGCGGAGCTGCCGCCGCTGCGGATCCAGCCCGCCGACCACGCCGCCTGGCAGCGCGACGAGCACACCACCGCCCGGCAGCGGGCCCGGCTCGACCACTGGGTCGGCCGGCTCGCCGACCTGCCGACGGT
Source organism: Frankiaceae bacterium (assembly GCA_026786045.1). Taxonomy (GTDB): domain Bacteria; phylum Actinomycetota; class Actinomycetes; order Mycobacteriales; family SCTD01; genus SCTD01. The sequence continues at coordinate 2,558 of JAJAYV010000198.1, forward strand.
CGTGCTC
>JAJAYV010000199.1 GCA_026786045.1 Frankiaceae bacterium
CAGTGCAGGCTTCGCCGAAGCCGGCACAGAGGGGACACTGCGTCAGCGTGAGCTGCTCGCCGTCTGCCGCAGCGCAGGCATGCGGCTGATCGGACCGAACTGCCTCGGTATCCTCAAGACTGATCCGTTGGTCCGGCTCAGCACGACCTTCTGCGACGCTGAACCCCGAGCCGGCTCGGTCGCGCTCGTGTCGCAGTCCGGGGCGGTCGGCATCGCTGCGCTGCGGCATGCCGAGCGCGCCGGAGTCGGGCTGGGCGGGGCTGTCGCACACGGCGGCCACAGCGACCCCCGACCTTGCCCTCGCGGCGGTGTTCCGGGAAGCCGGGGTGCTGCGGGCGGAGGACCTTACGGAGATGTTCGACCTCCTCGGTGTGCTGGAGACGGTGCCGCTGCCTGCTGGTTCGCGCGTGGTGGCGCTCGGCAACTCAGGGTGCCCGGGGGTGCTGGCAGCTGATGCGTGCGAAGCGGCACTGCGGTCGATGTGGCGGTGCGGCGGGCCGGCGCCGGTAACTGCCTGACGGTGCGCCTGCCGGCGGCCGACCCGCAGCACGTCGGGTGACTACTGCCCCGTCACCGCCCGGCCTAGCCCTGCCGCGCGGCCGACCCGTCGAGCGCGTCGGACGGGGTCGGGGCTCGCCCGGCCTGCACCCAGCGCTCGGCCTGCTCGGCAGGGACCGGGCGTGAGAACAGGAACCCCTGCGCGGCGTCGCAGCCGAGCCGCCGCAGCTCGGCCAGCTGGCGCGGCGTCTCCACGCCTTCCGCCACGACGCGGAGCTCCAGCGCGCTGGCCATGGCGATGACGGCGGCGACGATGGCCGAGTCGTGCGGGTGCTGCCCGAGGCCGTCGACGAACTCCCGGTCGATCTTCAGCGTCGTGACGGGCAGTCGCTTGAGGTAGACCAACGAGGAGTAGCCGGTGCCGAAGTCGTCGATGCTGAGGTCCACGCCGGTCTCCCGCACCGCGCGCAGGTGCTCCACGTTGCGCAGCACGTCCCGCATGACGACACTCTCGGTGACCTCCAGGGTGAGCGCCGAGGCCGGGAAGGCGCTCGCCTCCAAGGCAGCGGCGATCACCCTGGCGAGGTCGGGTTCGTCCAACTGCCGGGCGGACAGATTGACCGACATGTGTGGCGGTGCCGACGCCGTCCCTGTCGCCCCCCAGCGGGCGGACTGCTCCAGGGCCGTCCGCAGGACCCACTCGCCCAGCGGCACGATCAGGCCGGTCTCCTCCGCGTCGGCGATGAACGCCCCCGGGCCCAGGAGCCCCTGCTCCGGGTGCTGCCAGCGCACAAGCGCCTCGAAGCCGAGCAGCCGCTCGTCAGCGAGGTCGACGATCGGCTGGTAGTGGAGCCGCAGCTCACCCTCACTCAGCGCACGCCGAAGGGCCGTCGTGGCCTGCAGCCGGGCCGACGCTCGCGCCCGGATGTCAGCGTCGAACACCGCCGTGCGGCCCCGGCCGAGGTCCTTGGCCCGGTACATGGCGGCGTCGGCGTCCCTGAGCAGGTCTGTGGCCGTGCTGTCGCTGTGGGCCATCGCGATGCCGATGCTTGCGGCGAGGAAGCGGACCGGGCCCTCGGAGTGGAAGGGGTGACTGAGGCTCTCGTGGAGGCGCTCGGCGACGTGGTGGGCGGTGACGAGCCCACCGGTCTCGCAGAGGACCACGAACTCGTCCCCCCCGAAGCGGGCGACGGTGTCCTCCGGTCGTGCCGCCGCGCGCAGCCGGTGGGCGACCTCCACGAGGACCGCGTCGCCGGCAGCATGGCCGTCGGCGTCGTTGAGCACCTTGAACCGGTCGAGGTCCAGGAACAGCACGGCGACCGTGCTGCCCCGCGCGTGGGCGGCGGTCAGCGCGTGGCTTGTCCGGTCGTCCAGCAGCGCCCGGTTGGGCAGTCCTGTCAGTGCGTCGTGCAGGGCCTGGTGCCGCAACGACGACTCCAGCCGTTTCCGGTTCCCGATGTCGCGCACGATGGTCGACACACCCACGACGTGGCCGTCAACGTCCCGCAGCGCAGAGAGCGTGAGCATGACGTCGAGGACGGTGCCGTCCCCCCGTCGACGCTGCGCCTCGAACGGTGCCACCGCCTCGCCGCGGGTGGCCAGGTCGAAGTGGTTCCGCTCGTCGTCGGTGGCGCCCGGGGTGACGAGGTGGTCCAGGTCCCGCCCGAGCATCTGCGCGGCCGGGTGCCCGAAGAGCCGCTCCGCCCCGGGGTTCCAGCTGGTCACGGCCCCGGACCGGTCCTGGCTGATGATCGCGTCCTCGGAGGACTCGACGATCGCCGCCAGCCGGTTGGCGGCCTCCACCTCGCGGCGTCGCTCGGTGACGTCCACCTGGATGCCGGCCACCCGGTAGGGCCGGCCGGAGTCGTCGAAGAAGAACCTCCCCTTGGACCAGAGCCAGTGGACGGAGCCGTCGGGCCAGGTCACCCGGAACTCGACGTCGTAGTCGCCCATGCCGGACATGGCCTGCTGATACGCCGCGTTCACCCTCCCGCGGTCCACGGCGGCCACGTGCGCCAGGAACGTGTCGTGCCCCCATTCCCGAACCGGCTCCAGGTAGCCGAAGCACTGGTCGTGCCGCAGGGAACGTCGCGCCACGTTCGTCCGCAGGTCCATGTCCCAGTCGCCGATCTGGGCTGCGTCCAGCGCGAAGCCCAGCCGCAGCTCGCTCTCCAACAGCAACCGTTCCGCGCGGTCCCGCGCCGTGACGTCCTGGATGGTCCCGGTCAGCGCGACGACGTTGCCGTGCTCGTCCGTGCGTGCCACCGCCGTGGCCGAGACGTGCACCCTCTCCCCGTCCGGACGCTCCAGCACCAGGTCGTAGGACTGCGGCTGTCCGGTCTCGACGGCTCGGTTGACGTGCCGTCTCCACGTCCTGGCGCTGTCGGGCTCGTAGATCGAGGCCATCTCCTCATAGGTCTGCGGCGGCCCGTCCGCGGGGTCGCGCCCCATGATCTCGTACACCTGGGGCGACCAGCTGATGGTCGCGTGGGCGAGGCCGAACGCCCAGTCGCCGATCAGCCCGATCCGCTGCGCCTCGTGCAGGCGCTCCAGGGCCCGGCGTGTCTCGCCCTCCGGGCGAGTCCCCACCGCCGTCGGGTCACGCCCTGGTGCGGTGGCCAGGCTCGTCGGTAGCCACTCGTCGGCTCCCGGCGACCCCATGCTGGTGTTGTACACCGGTACCACCCGCCCGTCCGGCGCTTGCGGCGATCGGCCGTGCGCGACAGTGCTCACGCCAGGAGTGATCGGCCGGAGGGCTCTCCTGGTGCAGCCGCCACAGGACGGGCACCGGCTGCCGGCTGCGGAGGGTGTGGGGTTCGAACCCACGAGACGGGATGAACCGCCTGGCCGCTTTCAAGGCGGCTGCACTAGACCGCTATGCGAACCCTCCAGCGGGCACCGTCGGGACCCACGACTGCAGTCTGCCAGTGCGGCCCGACCCGTTCGTCGTTCCTCGGCTTCGCCGGCCTGATCAGGCCCGTTGGAACCGCTCGATGTCGTCCTGGAAGCCCGTCACGGCGGCCTCGTCGAGCGTCGGCCGGGTCAGCTGCACCGCTGCGAGGTAGTCCTCGGTGGTGGCCCGGGCCCGCGTGCCGCTGGTCAGCGTCTGCTCGAACGTCGCCTGGGCGACCTGCTGGCTGGCGTGCAGGATGTCAGCCGGGGTGAAGCCGTCGCTGATCCGCACGAGCTCGCCGAGGTCGATGTCGGGTGCCCCCGCCTGCGCGCTGGCGCGGGCCCACAAGGCGAGGCGGGCCTGCTCGTCCGGCGGTCCGATGGGCAGCACGTAGTCGAAGCGTCCGTGGCGCAGGAAAGCGTCGTCCAGACTCGGGATGCTGTTGGTCGCACACACGAGCAGGCGGTGCTGTCGCTCGCGGAACGCCACGATCGACTTGAGCAACTCGTTGACCACACCGACGTCGGAGCGCCCGGACTCACGGTCGGAGGCGATCTCCTCGACCTCGTCGATGAAGACCAGCACGCGTTCCATGCCCGCGATGGTGGCGAAGGCTTCGGACAGGCCACCCGCCAGACCGGCCGATGATCCCGCCAGCCGGGAGGGGAACAGCTCGACGAACGGCCACCCCAGCCGGCTGGCGATCGCCCGCGCGAACGTCGTCTTGCCGGTCCCGGGCGGCCCGAACAGCATGACCGCCCGTGGCTCGCGCACCCCGTGCTCCTCGGCGAGCGAAGGCTCCGACAGCGGCAGCACGATGCGCTGCTCGATCAGCCGCTTCTCCTTCGCCATGCCCTGGACCTGCTGCCACAGATTGGCCGGGGGAACCGAGCCGCCGAGCGCCACGGCGGCATCGACGTCCGCCGGCCGGACGTGCTCGACCTTCTCGAACCAGCGGATGTCGCCCCGCTCGGCGAACCCGGAGTTGCGCAGCGCCTGACTGCCGGTCTCGCCCTCCGGCAGCGGGCAGGTCAGGCGCCGCGCACCCGCCGACACCAGCCGCTGCTCGAGAGCCGCGAGCAGGTCGCTGCCGAGGCCCCTGCTACGCCACTCCGGGTGCAGGGTGATGCGCAGGACCCAGCCGCGGTCGTTGTCGATCCGGCCGATCGCGGTGCCCACCAGGCGCCCCGCGGCTTCGGCGCCGACCGCCGGTTGCCCGGCGACCAGGCTCGCCACGACCTCGGACAGCGGGAAAAGGGGCTGCTGGTCCACGCAGCTCGAGACGCTGTCCAGGGCGACGGCCGCCTCGAGGTCGGCGTCGGTGAGATCGCGAAGGTGCCATCCGGGGAGCCCCATGCTGGGACAGTAGGCACACCGGCCCAGTCTGGCCCGGTCAAGGGCGGGTTCCCGCCCTGGCCGGCCCGCGCCGCCTTCTCGGCGGCTCTCACGTGACTCTCATCGACGCCGGCCCACGATGCTCTCCGTCGCCGCCCGCCGGGCAGCGCGTCACGGCCCTGGAGGCCCCCATGTCCCTCACCGACCAGCGCACGTCCGCCCGGGCAGCGCGCACGAATACTTGGAGCAGCTTGCCGCAGTCGCTGCCCGCACGGCTCGCCGGAGCCGGACTGGCCGTAGCGGTGGGCTGGGTGCACGTGGTCGACCAGGGTGGCCTGCCCGGCAACAAGGAGCCTCGCTACGTCGGGGTCGGCTACTGGCTGATCGAGCTGGCCGCGATCGCTGTCGCCGTGCTGCTGCTGGCCCCGGGGACTGGGCGGGCCAGGGGTCTGCTCGCCGATCGCCTGCGGGCAGGGTGGGTGCTTGCCGTCGGAGTCGCGCTCGGCCCGCTGGTCGGGTACGTGCTGTCCCGCGGGCCCGGCCTGCCCTCGTACACCGATGACAAGGGTGCCTGGTTGGAGCCGATCGGCATCCTCAGCCTGGTGCTGGAGGCCCTGCTCGCCGGTCTCGCGCTGTTCGTGCTGACCCGGCCGGCGCTCCGACCTGAGGCAGCGCAGTCACGCCGAACCTCATGATCACAGCCAGTGCTGGCGTGTTGCACGACCCGACCACCGAGCTCCTACGGGGGCCGCGTCGTCAGGAGCTGACGCCTACGCTCGCGGCCATGCGCGTGCTGGTGGTCGAGGACGACCCCGGGATGGCGTCCCTGCTGCACCGGGCCCTGGTCAAGCAGGGCTACGTCGTGGTGGTTGCGACGACAGGCACGGACGGGTTGTGGAACGTGCTGGAGAACGACTTCGACGCCGTCGTGCTCGACGCGATGATCCCGGCTCCGGACGGCTTCGAGCTGTGCCGGCAGATGCGCAGCGCCGGCCGATGGGCGCCGGTGCTCATGCTCACCGCCCGGGACAGCGTCGACGACCGGGTGCGCGGCCTGGACGCCGGGGCGGACGACTATCTGACCAAGCCCTTCGCGCTCGCCGAGCTGCACGCCCGGTTGCGTTCGCTGACCCGCCGCGATCCGCACGAGCGGCCGGTCCAGCTGCGGTGCGGCGACCTGCTGCTCGACCCGGTGAGTCATCGCGTCACCCGCGCGGGTCACCCGATCGAGCTCAGCGCGAAGGAGTTCGTGCTGCTCGAGGAGCTGCTGCGGCACGCCGGTGAAGTTCTCAGCCGAACCCACCTGCTGGACAACGTCTGGGACTTCGCGTACGACGGGGACAGCAATGTCGTCGATGTCTACGTGCGCTACCTGCGGCTGAAGATCGACCGGCCGTTCGACCGCAACAGCTTGCAGACCGTCAGGGGGGCCGGGTACCGACTGGTCGACGACCTCGACGTCCCGTGACGTTCGACGTCATCAACCAGCTGGCTCGCGACACCCCCTGGGCGCACGGTGCCGTTCTCGTGTACGCGAGCTTCGGGGTCGTCCTGTTCGCCGCGCTGCTCGTGGCTGGCTGGTGGACCGCACGTGCTCGCGACGCCCGGACCATGGCGGCAGCTCTCTGGGCCGGCGCGGCCACGCTGCTCGCGGTGGCGCTCAACCAGCCGCTGGTGGCCGCCGTCCACGAGCCGCGCCCGTCCACGGTCCGGACCGACATCCTGGTGCTGGCGCAGCGGTCCGCAGACCAGTCGTTCCCCTCCGACCACGCCGTGATGGCGGGTGCCGTCGCGGCCGGTCTGTGGCTGGTCTCGCGCCGACTGGGTGCAGTCGCGGCGACGGCGGCACTGCTCATGGCCTTCGCGCGCGTCTACATCGGTGCCCATTACCCCCGCGACGTCCTGGCCGGTCTGGCGGTGGGCGCGCTGGTCACCGTCGTGGGCTGGTCGCTTCTCCACCGCCCTCTGGTCGGCGCGGTGGAACGGGCGCGCCGCGGACCCTTGCGACCGCTCGTTGCCTCCGCGGAGGGGGCCGTGCTCGGTGTCCGGCACGACATCGTTCAGGAGCACGGACCGGCCCGGGCAGTCCCCCGCAGGTGACGTCCCGTCGTGATGTCCCGCCGAGCGCACGACCCACCGCAACGTCGGCTGGGGCAGCCCTCAGGCCCGTTGCGCCGAGCTGTCTTGCTCGTGCGGGAGGCTCGGTTACGTCCGGCCTTCTTGGCGGCGTACAGGGCGTGATCGGCATGATGGATCAGCGTTGCGGGCGCGTGCCCAGCATCGCTGCAACAGCCGATGCTGACCGTGATCGCGAGGATCTGCGCCGGCGTGCCGACAGGAATCCCTACCTCGGACACCGCTCGCCGCATGCGTTCGGCGACGGCCGAGGCCTCCCCGGCCGGTGTGTGTGGCATCAGCACGAGGAACTCCTCGCCGCCCCAACGGCCGATGCTGTCGGCCTCTCGGGTGCAGTTCTTCAGGCGCTCTGCGATCGAGCGAAGGACGTCGTCGCCGACAGTGTGACCGTAGGTGTCGTTGACGTTCTTGAAGTGATCGACGTCGACGATCAACGCGGTCAGCGGACTACCGTCATGTCGGCAGCGTTCGTGCTCGCTCACGAGCAGCTGGTCGAGGCGGCGGCGACTGTAGAGGCCGGTCAGTCCGTCGAGATGGGCGAACGTCTCCAGCTGAGCGTTGGCGGAGAGGAGCTGGCGCCTCTCACGGTGAAGACGAAGGCCGAGCCAGCAGGAGAACAGCCCCGTGACGACGATCAGCGCAAGCCCGGCCCACTGCCAGACGTTGCGCCCCCGGGTCGGGGCAAGAAGTGTCGACTCCGGGACCGAGATGACCAGCTGCCACGGCGTCCCGGCGACTGCATTGCCAGCGACAAAGCGACCATCCTCGGTGATCGACCGGCGCCGCCTGAGCGCATCGGCCACAGCCGGGTCCTGCTCCCTGCGCACCTCGAGGGACCCGTCCGTCTGGTCGACGGTCGCCACGACGCCACCGCGTACGTCGATGATGGCGGCGTCGAAGTCGGGCAGGCTCGGGATGCCCTTGAGGTAGTCGTGCAGCGGGGTGTCGCGGACCGCGAAGGCACCGCTCAGGACGCGGCGGCCTGAGGGCGTACCGAACGGTGCCGCAAAGGCCACCACAGGGACTCCTGCGACCGACGACTCCACGACGTCGGACACTGCGGCCTGGCCCCTGACGGCCGAGCGCAGATAGGCGAACTCGCTGGCCACCGACTCGCCGGCAGGTTGCCCCCCGGCCGGCGTTGCCGCCAGGAGCTGTCCCTCCGGACCGACGAGCTGTGCGGCCTCGAAACCGAACGCGTCGACAACCTGCGCGAGCTCGTCGTCGAGTTCGCGACCGGGTGCGCCGCCAAGGGAACGTTCTCCCACGCGGCGCTCACGCTCGAGCAG